>NZ_JBHXLV010000136.1:0-18080 GCF_042721685.1 Streptomyces sp. NPDC058459
CACCGCCCGCGAGGCGGCCCGCGCGGCCGTCGAGCACGCCCGCGAGACGGCCGCCGCCGAGTCCCGCGCCGAACTGACCGCCGCCCGCGCGGCGGACGCCGCCACCGCCGCCGAACGCGCCCACGACGCCGAGCGCCGGCTCGCGCAGGCGCTGGCCGCCGAGGAACGCCTCGCGGAACTGCTCGGCCTGCCCGCCGCAGGGACCTCCCGCTCCGCCATCCCCGCCCCGCGCGACGGCACCGACACGGTCGAGCCCGTAGGCGACAGCGCCACCGAGGAGGGCCCGCTCACCGCCGAGGAGCTGGACCGCGTCGCCGACGAACTGCGCGGCCTGCTCGACGACGCCGTGTCCGCCGCCGAGCGCACCCTGTTCGACCTGCGCACCGCCGCCGCCGACGACACCCGCATCCTCGCCGCCCTCGGCGACGGCGGCCTGCTGCCGCCCGGCCCCGACGTGCTGGCCACCGTGGAGTACCTGGGCGAGCACGGCATCCCCGCGCTGCCCGGCTGGCGCTACCTCGCCCAGGCCGTCGACCCCGCCGACCACGCGCGCGTACTCACCACCCGCCCCGAACTGGTCGACGGTGTGATCATCACCGACCCCGACACCCACGCCCGCGCCCGCGAGGCCCTCGGCGAGGCGGCCCTGCTGCCCCGCTCCGCCGTCGCCGTCGGCACCGCCGCCGCGCTCCTCGCCCCGGCCCCCGCCGCCGAGGCGCAGCCCACCGACGTCTTTCTCGTGCCGCCGAACCCGGCCATGCACGACGAACACGCCGCCGACGAGGAACGCCAGGCCCTGCGCGCCCGGACCACCGAACGCGACGACGAGATCCGGGCGCTCGCCGCCCGCCTCGGCAAGGACCGCGAACTCGCCGCCCGCCTCGCCTCCTGGCGCACCGGCTGCCCCGCCGGACACATCGTCGAACTCGCCGCCGGCGCCGAGGAGGCCCGCGCCTTCGCCGACGAGACCGAGGCCGAACTCACCGAGGCCCGCACCGCACGCGCCGAGGCCGAGGAGACCGCCGCCGAGGCCACCCGGCTGCGCGACGAACGCCAGGAGGCCGCCCAGCGCGCCAGCCGCGTCGCCGACGCCCTCGCCGGACTCGCGCACCGGCTGCGCGAACGCGCCACCTGGCAGGTCAAGCTCCGCGAACTCGCCGACGACGCCGCCGAGTCCGAGGCCCGTACCCAGTCCTGCCTGGAGCGCGCCCGCGCCGCCGACGAGGACCGCCGCGCCACCCAGCGCGGCGCCGACGACGCCCGCCGCACCGCCCGCGCCCTGCGCGCCGAACGCGCCGAGATCGCGGGCGCCCCCGACGACGTGCCCGAGGCGCCTGACACCGGCGCCCCGAAGCCGTCCCTGCCCGCGCTCCGCGAGGCGTACCGGGCCGCCTCCCATCTGTACGAGAAGGTCGGCGTCGGCGCCGACCTGCGCGCCGAACAGGCCCGCGCCGAGAGCGACGAGAGCGCCGCCCGCGCCGACCTGGACCGGCTCAGCAACAAGGTCCGCACCCGCGCCGAACAGCTCCTCCAGTCGCCCGACGGCTCCGACGGCCCCTCCCGGCAGTCGGCCGCCGCCCGCGCCGAGGAACTGGTGCAGCTGCTGGAGACCCGTATGTCGACCGCGAGCGAGCAACTCGGCAGGCTGCGCGGCGAGGCCGAGCGGCACGCCCCCGAGGAGGGCGAGGCGCACACCGAGCTGCCCGAGGACCGCCGGCCGCGCGACGCCGGGCACGCCCAGACCCTGCTGCGCACCGCCACCGCCGAACTCGCCACCCGCACCGAGGCGCTGACCGAGGCCCGCGAGGCCCACACCGAACTCCAGCGGGCCCACCGCGCCGCCGAGGACAGCGCCGGAGGCTTCGACGAGGTCGCGGCGATGCTCCGCGACCTGCTGCGCGAACCGGCCGCCCAGGACGAGGGGGACGAGCGGGAGGACCCCGAGCCGTACCCCGGCACCCTGGAGGAGGCCCGGCAGTCCGCCGCCGAGGCCCGCCGCTCGCTGCGCGGCTGCGCCGCCGACCTCGCCGCCGCCGACACCGCCGTCCGCGAGGCGAGCGACATCCTGGTCCGGCACGCCAACTCCACCCGCTACGAGCAGGTCCGCACCCCGGCCCGCCAGCAGATCCGCGAACTGCCCGCCGCCGCGCTCCCCGAGCACGCCCAGAAGTGGGCCGACGCCTTCGCGCCCCGGCTGCGCGTCCTCACCGACGAGCTGGCCCAGCTGGAACGCAACCGCGACTCGATCGTGGACCGGCTCCGGGGGCTGGTCGAGTCCTCCCTCGCCACGCTCCGCTCCGCCCAGCGGCTCTCCCGGCTGCCCGAGGGGCTCGGCGAGTGGTCCGGGCAGGAGTTCCTCCGCATCCGCTTCGAGGAGCCCGACCAGGCCACCCTCACCGAGCGCCTCGGCGAGGTCATCGACGACGCCACCCGCGCCGCCGTCAAGAAGAACTCCGATCTGCGCCGGGACGGCATGTCCCTGCTGCTGCGCGGGGTCGCGGCAGCGCTCCAGCCCAGGGGCGTCGCGGTGGAGATCCTCAAGCCGGACGCGGTACTGCGCGCCGAACGGGTCCCCGTCGGCCAGATGGGCGACGTGTTCTCCGGCGGCCAACTGCTCACCGCCGCCATCGCGCTGTACTGCACGATGGCCGCCCTGCGCTCCAACGACCGGGGCCGCGACAAGCAGCGGCACGCCGGCACGCTGTTCCTCGACAACCCGATCGGCCGAGCCAACGCCACCTACCTGCTGGAACTCCAGCGGGCGGTGTCCGACGCGCTCGGTGTCCAACTGCTCTACACGACCGGCCTGTTCGACACCACCGCGCTCGCCGAGTTCCCCCTCGTCATCCGGCTGCGCAACGACGCCGACCTCCGGGCCGGGCTGAAGTACATCAGCGTGGAGGAGCACCTCCGGCCCGGCCTGCCGCAGCAACGGCAGGCGGGTGACGCGGTGCGCAGCGAGATCACCGCGACCCGGATGTACAAGCGGCCGTCGGGCGTGTCATAGCGGGTGGTGGGGGAGCTGCCGCCCGGACGCGCGGTTCCCCCTCGCCCCCGTTCAACCGCACATGGGCCGCGGGAGTCTCCACGATGCTCGACCAGGACGCCCGTGCGGTGCCGCTGGACGAACCGGAGGGCGCGAAGCCGC
Source organism: Streptomyces sp. NPDC058459 (assembly GCF_042721685.1). Lineage (NCBI taxonomy): Bacteria > Bacillati > Actinomycetota > Actinomycetes > Kitasatosporales > Streptomycetaceae > Streptomyces > Streptomyces sp. NPDC058459. The sequence continues at coordinate 3,149 of NZ_JBHXLV010000136.1, forward strand.
CGCCCGCAATCGCAGCAGCCGCGCCCCCGTCAGCGCTCAGGGGTGGGACAGCCGCTTCGCGCCGCTCCGGCCGGTTATCCGCGCCTGGTCCCGCCGCGCCGTCCGCTCACGCCGCCGCGCCGCCCGGCGCTCCCGGCGCAGCCGGCGGGCCGTGCTGCTGGGCTCGGAGACCACTCCGTACCGCTGGTTCCACACCTGCCGGGTCACCCATACGTCGACCACGGCCCAGGTCGCCACCACCGTGCTCGTCACGCTGCTGATCACCATGGGGAACGCGGCCCAGGACCCGGCCAGCGCGCACAGGAACGCCACCATCGCCTGGACCAGAGTCACCGCGATGATCAGCACCGCCCGCACCGCGGCCGTACGCACGGGGTCCGCCAGCCGGCGCCGCCGCGCGGGCTCCTCCACCCACAGCGCCCGGTACGCCGAAAGGCCGCCGGCTCTCCCGCCGCGCGGCGTGCGCGCCGGTATCCCGCGCTCCGGGCCCGCCCGGCCCGGAATCCGCGCCGGACGCTCCGCCACGCTCGCCTCGGGCGCTCCGCGCCGCTCCGCCGTGCCCATCACCGTGTCACTCCCCACCGCCGGCACACCGCTCGCCCCGGGACCCGAAGGCCCCGGCTCCCCAGTGGCTGCCCGGCTTGCGCTGTTTTACGCGGCCGGGGCGAAGGATGCGGCTGCAATGGCCGATTCCGTCCCCGTCTCCCCAGGTGAACGACGAACGGGGCGTCTCGAAGATTCCCGACTTGCGAAAATTTTCGGCCATCCGGTGTCCGTACTGTCACGGCCCGCTTCCCCCGGACGCCTCCCTCTCCGGCCGCAATCTCCCCCAATGCCCTGACAACTCGCCATCTCTCGTTCCTTCAAAGGGAGTTCACGTATCAGACGCGCCTTCGAACGACCCGTGAGGCGGTAGTAGGCTCGCGCCGTCCCGAGTCGGACACACGTGCCCCGACCGACGGGGTCGAGCTGGGGGAGGCCATGCGGTTTCGCGGGAAGTCGATCCGCCGGAAGATCGTGGCGCTGCTTCTCGTGCCGCTGGTGTCCCTGACCGTGGTCTGGGGCTTCGCCACCGTGCTCACGGGAAGCGAGGTCGCCCGGCTGCTGCGCGTCGGCCGCGCCGTGAAGGACATCGGCCAGCCCACCGAGGACGCCGTCCGCGACCTCCAGCGCGAGCGACGGCAGAGCCTCGTCTACCTCGCCGACCCGCGCGCCGCCGACGCCCTGACCACGCTGCGCCGCTCCCGCACCGCCACCGACCGTGCCCTCGCCACCCTCCGCGCCAACGCCCGCGACCCGAGGACCCGCGACGCGCTCCGCGGCGAGGGCGGCGAACGCCTCACCACCGCGCTCGACGCCCTCGGCGGCCTCAGGGCCCTGCGCCGCGGCGTCGAGGAGCGTTCCGTCACCCGCGCCGGGGCCCTCGACCTCTACAACCGCCTGGTCGACCCCTGCTACGCCCTGGTCGCCGCGGTCGGCGGCGTCGACGACGTGGAGATGGACAAGCAGGCCGGAGCCCTCGTCAACACCGGCCGTGCCCGCGAACTCCTCTCCCGCGAGGACGCGCTGCTCGGCTCCGCGCTGGTGGTCGGCAGCCTCTCCCGCGAGGAGGCCCGCGAGATCTCCGACCTCGTCGCCCAGCGCACCCTGCTCTACGACGTCAGCCTCCCCCTGCTGCCCGCCGCCGAACGCGACCGGTACGAGAGCTACTGGCGCAACGCCGCCACCGCACCCCTGCGGACGGCGGAGCGCGAGGTCGTCGACACCGGCGCCGGCATCCCGCGCGGTGTCACCACCGCCAGCTGGCACGCCGTCGCCGGAGGCGTCCTCGGGGACCTCGCCACCATGGACGACCAGGCCGGTTCCCGCTTCCGGGACCGGGTACGGCCCGTCGCCTACGGCGTCGTCGCCAAGGCCGCCGTCGCCGGCGTCCTCGGTCTCGCGGCCCTCCTCGTCTCCCTCGTGCTGTCCGTGCGCGTCGGCCGCCGCCTCATCCGCGACCTGAAGGTGCTGCGGACGGAGGCGCATGAGGCGTCCGCGGTACGGCTGCCCCATGTGATGCGCCGCCTCTCCGCGGGCGAACCGGTCGATGTGGAGAGCGAGGTACCCCACCCGGAGTACGACCAGAACGAGATCGGCGAGGTCGGCCGCGCCCTCAACACCCTCCAGCGGGCCGCCGTGGAAGCCGCAGTCAAGCAGTCCGAGCTGCGTGCCGGTGTCTCCGAGGTGTTCGTCAACCTCGCCCGCCGCAGCCAGGTCCTCCTGCACAAACAGCTCACCCTGCTGGACACCATGGAACGCCGCACCGAGGACACCGACGAACTCGCCGACCTCTTCCGGCTCGACCACCTCACCACCCGTATGCGCCGGCACGCCGAGGGCCTGGTGATCCTCTCCGGCGCCGCACCCTCACGGCAGTGGCGCCGCCCGGTACGGCTCATGGACGTCGTCCGTGCCTCCGTCGCCGAGGTGGAGGACTACGAGCGCGTCCAGGTGCGCCGGCTGCCCCGCGAGGCCGTCATCGGCCCGGCCGTCTCCGACCTCACCCACCTGGTGGCCGAACTGCTGGAGAACGCCACCCTGTTCTCGCCCCCGCACACCGTCGTGCACGTGGTCGGCGAGCGGGTCGCCAACGGTTTCGCCCTGGAGATCCACGACCGCGGCCTCGGCATGACCGCCGAGGCACTGCTCGACGCCAACCTGCTGCTCGCCGAGACCCCCGAGTTCCAGCTGTCCGACACCGACCGGCTCGGCCTGTTCGTGGTCAGCCGCCTCGCCCGGCGCCAGCACGTACGCGTGTCCCTCCAGCCCTCCCCGTACGGCGGCACCACCGCCGTCGTCCTCATCCCGGACGCGCTGCTGACCGACGAGGCCCCCGACACCAACGGCATCGGCATCCGCCTCGGCGACCTCTCCAAGGAGACCGAACGAAGCAGGGAACACGGAGCCGCCCGGACCGGGTCCGTCGCGCGCCCGGAGGACGACCACCCGGCCGAGCTGGGCGCCGCCAAGGACCGCCGGGCCCTGAAGACCTCCGCCCTGGACTTCCCGGACTTCCCCGGCGCCCTGGGGGACGACGACAGCGAACTGGGCGGCATCTTCCGCGCCCGCCGCCTCGCCCCCGCCGACGCCCTGGACCCCGCCGCCGACGCGCCCGCCGCTCTCGTCCCGCCACCGCGGCGCGAGCCGCCGAAGCTGGTCAGCTCGCACGGCGAGGCCGTCACCCCGCACGTCGCGGCCTTCGGCGCCGACCCCGACGGGCCGCCTCCGCTGCCCACCCGCCGCCGCGGCGACTCCGGCAGGCGTCCCACCCCCCGGACGGCCCGGACCGCCACCGCCGAGCAGACCGAGCCCCCGTCCGCCGGCCCCGGCCCGGCGGCGCCGGAACTCCCGCGCCGGCCCCGGCCGACCCGGGGCACCCCGGACCCGATCAGCTCGGCGGCCTCCCGGAGCATCCCCGGCCCCGTCGACGCGGCGCCCGACGGCAGCGCCCCGCTGCCCAGGCGGGTACGCCAGGCCAACCTGGCGCCGCAGCTGCGGCACGACCCCGACCGGCGTACCGAGAACACCTCCGAGCCCGCCGTACGCGACGCGGACGAGGTCCGCTCCCGGATGGCCTCGCTCCAGCGCGGCTGGGAGCGCGGCCGTGAGGAGAACGCTGAGGGCGACCGAGCCCACAGCGGCACAGCACCAGGAACGACTGAGGGAGACGGTCGATGACCGCACCGAACACGACCGGCCACACGGACAGCAAGAAGAAGGAGCTGAACTGGCTCCTGGACGACCTGGTCGACCGGGTCGCCAGCATCCGCAAGGCCGTGGTCCTGTCCGGCGACGGCCTCGCCATGGGCGTGTCCACGGACCTGACCAGGGAGGACAGCGAACACCTGGCCGCCGTGGCGTCCGGCTTCCACAGCCTCGCCAAGGGTGTGGGCCGGCACTTCGACGCGGGCAGCGTCCGGCAGACCGTGGTCGAACTGGACGACGCCTTCCTCTTCGTGACCGCGGCCGGTGACGGCAGCTGCCTCGCCGTGTTCTCCGACGCCGACTCCGACATCGGCCAGGTCGCCTACGAGATGACGCTGCTGGTCAAGCGGGTCGGCGTCCACCTGGGCAGCGCCCCGCGCAGCGACTCGCCCGCGGGCGGGTAGTCGTCAAGACATGAGCGGAGAGGGTCAGAGCAGCGGGCACTGGTTCGACGACGAGGCGGGCCCCGTGGTCCGCCCGTACGCCATGACACGGGGCCGCACCAGCAGCCCCGGGCAGCACGTCCTCGACCTGATCGCGGTCGTCGTCACCGAACCGGACGCCGGCGACCCCGAGGAGGACCCGACGCTGGGCCCGGAGCATGTGGAGATCGTCGGGCTCTGCCGGGACGAACCCCAGTCGGTCGCCGAACTCGCCGCCGGACTCGACCTCCCCGTGGGCGTGGTACGCGTCCTGATCGGCGACCTCGTGGACGCCGGACTCGTCCATGTGACGCGTCCGGTGCCTCCTGCCGAACTGCCGGACGAGAGTGTCCTGCGCGATGTGATCGACGGCCTCCGGGCGCTGTGACCGGCGCGGAAGCGAGGTGGAGAGATGACAGGCCGGGAGTTCTGGGTCGGACGAGGGGGGCTCCCCCGGCGCCGATGACGGTCTCCGCCCTCTCCCAGCACCGCCGCGTCCCCCCGTACGGTATGGCGGGCGGCGCACCCGGCGCCCTCGGCGCCAACCGGGTCGAGCACGCCGACGGCACGGTCACCGACCTGGGCGCCGGCGGCTCGGCCGATGTCGTACCCGGCGACGTACTCGTCGTCGAGACCCCCGGTGGCGGCGGCTACGGCACGCCACCGCCCGATCCCGGCACCCCATCCACCGAGCCCCAACGAGCCCCACCGAGCAGGAGAAGCGAGCGATGGTCTTCGAGCGACGAGCTGAACGCGGCAAGCCCCCCGTCGAGCCCGTCACACTCAAGATCCTGGTGGCCGGGGGGTTCGGCGTCGGCAAGACCACCCTGGTCGGCGCGGTCAGCGAGATCCGGCCGCTGCGCACCGAGGAGATGCTCACCGAGGCCGGGCGGCCCGTGGACGACATCGACGGCGTCGAGGGCAAGCGCACCACTACCGTGGCCATGGACTTCGGCCGCATCACGCTCCGCGCCGACCTGGTGCTCTATCTGTTCGGCACGCCCGGCCAGGAACGGTTCTGGTTCATGTGGGACGAGCTGTCCGAGGGCGCCCTCGGCGCGGTCGTGCTCGCCGACACCCGGCGCCTGGGGGACTGCTTCGCCGCCGTCGACTACTTCGAGCGGCGCTCCATCCCGTTCGTCGTTGGCGTCAACTGCTTCGAGGGAGCGGCCAGTTACCCGGTGGAGTCGGTCCGCAAGGCGCTCGACCTCGACCCGGAGGTGCCGGTGCTGCTGACCGACGCCCGCGACCGGGAGTCGGTCAAGGCCGTGCTGATCGGGGTCGTCCAGCACGCCATGGAGCTGGCCGCCGAACGCCGGCGGGCCCTCGCCACCTGACCCGGAGGGCGCCCGCCCCCTGCGCACCACGCGACACACCCGCCGGGATCGGCTACAGTCCGCGCGTGTCCGAGATTCAGCAGCCGGCCGCCAACTCCGGCCCCGGTACCCACTGTTCGAGCTGCGGAGCGCCCTACGGGGACGGCGTCTCCGGCTGGCCGCGCACCTGCCCCGCCTGCGGCACCACCGCCTACCGCAACCCCCTGCCGGTGGCCGTCGTGCTCCAGCCCGTGTACGACACCCACGGCGCCGCCCTGGTCGTCATCACCCGGACCGTCGCCCCGCGGCTCGGCGGCGTCGCCCTGCCGGGCGGCTTCATCGACGACCGAGAGGACTGGAAGCACGCAGCCGTCCGCGAACTGCGCGAGGAGACCGGCATCGAGGCCGAGGCCCGCGATCTGCGCCTGGTGGACGCCATGAGCTCCCCCAACGGCCATCTGCTCCTCTTCGGGCTCCTCCCGGAACGCCCGGCCGACGACCTCCCGGCCTCCGCCGCCACCGACGAGACCGAGGGCTGGCACCTGCTCCGCGGCCCCGGGGAACTCGCCTTCCCCCTGCACACCCTGGCCGTCCGCGCCTGGTTCGAGGGCCGCTACTGACCTCGGGCGGCCCCGCCGAGCCCCCGCACCCGTACCGGCCGGGACGGCTCGACGGCGCCGCCCTCCCGCTCCCGGGTGACGACCACGCGCGTGCCGTCCCGGCGGGCGACGTACCGCTCGATCTCCGCCACGGCCCAGCCTTCCCCCGCGTCCGGCACCACCAGCCCGCCCCCGGCCCGCCCCGGCGCGGGCGCCCACACCTCCAGTTCCGGGGCGCCGTCCGCCCCCCGCACCGGAACGACGGCACCCGCGCGCGCGAGCACCGGAATCCGCGCCCGAGGAGCGTCCACCAGCACCTGCCCCGGACCTTCGTACGCCCGCTCCGTCACCGTGTCGTACCAGCGCCCCCGAGGCAGCCGCACCGCCCGCCGCTCGGTGCCGGGGTCCAGTACGGGCGCCACCAGCATGCTGTCACCCAGCAGGAACGCGTCCTCGCAGTCCCGCAGCGCCCTGTCCTCCGGCGCCCCCCACCACAACGGCCGCACCCAGGGCGACCCCGTCCAGCGGGCCAGGTGCGCCAGCGTCACGAAGTACGGCGACAGGCGGCGCCGTTCCAGCAGCGCCCCGCGCGCGTGCTCCAGCACCCCCGACCCGAACTCCCACGGCTCCCGCCCCTCGCGCGCGCCCGTGCGTGTGCGGAACATCGGCAGATACGCGCCCAGCTGGAACCACCGCAGATACAGCTCCGGCGACGGATCACCGCCGAGGCCGCCGATGTCCGTCCCCGCGTACGGCACCCCGCACAGCCCCAGCCCGAGCACCACGGACAGCGACGCCCTCAGCCCCGGCCAGCCCGTCCCCGCGTCCCCCGCCCACACACCCCCGTACCGCTGCGAGCCCGCCCAGCCGGACCGGGAGAGCACGAAGGGCCGCTCCCCGGGCGAGAGTCCGCGCAGCCCCTCGTACGCGGCCCGCGCCATGCACAGCGCGGCCACGTTGTGCGCCTCCCGGTGGTCGCCGCCGCGCCCCTCCAGGGCGTGCCGGGCCGAGCGCGGCAGCCATGGCTCCCCGAACGCGCCCCGCGCGGGCGGCTCGTGGGCGCCGTGCCAGAACCCGGCGAAGCCCTGCTCCAGCCGCTCCCCGTAGAGCCCGCCCCACCACGCGCGCGCCCGCGCGTGCGTGAGGTCCGGGAACACCGACTCCCCGGCCCGCCCCTCACCCCGTACCGTCCGCCCCGACGCGTCCCGCACGAACGCGTCCACGGCCGAACCGCCCTCGTACACCGCGTCCCCCGGCACCACCCGCACCGCCGCGTCGACCGCCGACACCAGCCGCACCCCGTCCTGGCGCAGCTCCTCCGCGAGGACCGCCAACTTGGGGAAACGGTCCTGGTCGACGGTGAACGCCCGCCCGCCGTCCTGATGGCCGGCGTCCAGGTGCAGGGCGTCCAGCGGCAGATCGCGCTCCTGGTACCCCGCGACGGTCTCGCGCACCTCCTGCTCGTCCGCGAAGTCCCGCGCGTGCTGGTGTCCCAGCGCCCACGCGGGCGGCAGCGCGGGCGCGCCGGTCAGTGACACCCAGGCGTTGAGCACGCGCGCGGGGGTGCCCACGATCACCCAGCGGCGCAGCGGCCCCCCGTCCATCCGCACCTCGCAGCGCCCGGCCCGGTCGTGCCCGGAACCGGCACCCTCCTCGCCCTCCCGTAGCACCACCGCCCCGTCCCAGGTGGTGTCATGGAAGACCAGATGCGCCGAGGCGTCCGCCACCACCAGCAGCACCGGCACGGCGAGCGGTGCCGCGCCGCCGTTCCACAGCCGGTACGCGCCGTCCCGCAGCCGGGGCCCCGACGTCCGCCCGCCCAGACCGAAGAACCGCGCGTCCGCCGCCACCTCGGCCCGCTGCGTCCAGCGTGCCGTACCCCCGCTCACGGGCTCCCACCAGCGCGGCGGCAGCTCCCGGCGCAGCACCAGCCCACCGGGCGTGCACACCTCCACCGCGCCGCGCCGGGACACCACCACCGTCAGCCGCTCGGCCACCACCCGCCAGCCGCCGTCCTGGTGCGGCTCCAGCACCGCCCGGGGATCGACCTCGGGCGCACCGCCGGCCAGCGCGTACGAAGGCTCCGGCCCCGCCCCGTCCCAGCCGAGGAACACCGCCCCGCCGACCGCCACCACGATCCGCAGCTCCGAGCGCGCGAACCGGACCACCCCGCCACCGGGCCCCGGCTCCGCGCCCCGCACCTCACCGGGCGTCCGCGCCCGCTCCGCGCCCCGGGGCGGCAGCCCCGCGGCGTCGCTGCGCCTGCGGTGCCAGGCGGCCCGCACCGCCCGTATCCCGCGCCCGGCGCGCTCCGCGCCGGCCCCACCCCACGAACGCACCAGGTCACGACCGTCCATGTTGTTCACCCTGCCACTGTCCGCGCCACGCGTGTGTGCCGTTCAACTGCCGTTCACCGTGGTGGGACCACATCGTTGACACACGCACGCTGCGGGACCTGCCCTGGTGCCGAAGTCGATCACATGGCATCGTCCGTGTCAGCCCTGTCCCGCGCACCCACCAGGCCGTGTGCGGACGACGCAACGACGCGTACAGTCCGGGAGCCGCAATCATGTCCACCGCGCAGCCGCAGCCGCTCTGGCAGCCCACCGACGAGCGGATCGCCCGCGCCCGCATCACCCGGTTCCAGGCATGGGCCGCCGAGCACCACGGCGCCCCCGCCGACGGCGGCTACCCGGCCCTGCACCGGTGGTCCGTCACCGAGCCGGAGGACTTCTGGGCCGCCGTCACCCAGTGGTTCGACGTCCGTTTCTCGACGCCCTACGCGCGCGTGCTCGGCGACCAGACCATGCCCGGCGCCCAGTGGTTCCCCGGCGCCACCCTCAACTACGCCGAGCACGCCCTGCGCGCCGCCGCCGACCGCGCCGACGAGCCGGCACTGCTGTACGTCGACGAGAGCCACGAGCCGCGCCCGGTGACCTGGGCCGAGCTGCGCCGCCAGGTCGGCGCGCTGGCCGCCCGTCTGCGCGACCTCGGCGTCCGCCCCGGCGACCGGGTCAGCGGCTACCTGCCCAACATCCCCGAGGCGGTCGCCGCCCTGCTCGCCACGGCCGCCGTCGGCGCCGTGTGGACCTCCTGCGCGCCCGACTTCGGCGCCCGCAGCGTCCTGGACCGCTTCCAGCAGGTCGAGCCCGTCGTCCTGTTCACCGTCGACGGCTACCGCTACGGCGGCAAGGAGCACGACCGCCGCGACACCGTCGCCGAACTCCGCCGCGAACTGCCCACCCTGCGCGCGGTCGTGCACATCCCGCTGCTCGGCACGGAGGCCCCCGAGGGCGCCCTCGGCTGGGCGGAGCTGACGGCCGGCGACACCGAGCCCGTCTTCGAACAGGTACCCTTCGGCCACCCCCTGTGGGTCCTCTACTCCTCCGGCACGACCGGCCTGCCCAAGGCCATCGTCCAGTCCCAGGGCGGCATCCTCGTCGAACACCTGAAGCAGCTCGGTCTGCACTGCGACCTCGGCCCGGAAGACCGTTTCTTCTGGTACACCTCGACCGGCTGGATGATGTGGAACTTCCTCGTCTCCGGCCTGCTCACCGGCACCACGATCGTCCTGTACGACGGCAGCCCCGGCTACCCGGACACCGGCGCCCAGTGGCGCGTCGCCGAACGCACCGGCACCACCCTCTACGGCACCTCGGCCGCCTATGTCATGGCCTGCCGCAAGGCGGGCGTCCACCCGGCCCGCGACTTCGACCTCGCCACGGTCCAGTGCGTCGCCACCACCGGCTCCCCGCTGCCCCCGGACGGCTTCCGCTGGCTGCACGACGAGGTCCGCGACGACCTGTGGATCGCCTCCGTCAGCGGCGGCACCGACGTCTGCTCCTGCTTCGCCGGAGCCGTGCCCACCCTGCCCGTGTACACCGGCGAACTCCAGGCCGCCGGCCTCGGCACCGACCTCCAGTCCTGGGACCCCGGCGGCAAGCCTCTGGTGGACGAGGTGGGCGAGCTGGTCGTCACCAACCCCATGCCCTCCATGCCGATCCGCTTCTGGAACGACCCCGACGGCAGCCGCTACCGCGAGAGCTACTTCGACACCTACCCCGGCGTCTGGCGGCACGGTGACTGGATCACCCTCACCGCACGCGGCTCGGTGATCATCCACGGCCGCTCCGACTCCACCCTCAACCGCCAGGGCGTCCGCATGGGCTCCGCCGACATCTACGAGGTCGTCGAGCGCCTGCCGGAGATCAGGGAATCCCTGGTCATCGGCGTCGAACAGCCCGACGGCGGCTACTGGATGCCCCTCTTCGTGCACCTCGCCCCCGGCGCGGTCCTGGACGACGCCCTCCGGGACCGCGTCAGGAAGACCATCCGCGAACAGCTCTCACCCCGGCACATCCCGGACGAGATCATTGAGGTCCCCGGCGTCCCGCACACCCTCACCGGCAAGCGCATCGAGGTCCCGGTCAAACGCCTCCTCCAGGGCACCCCGCTGGAGAAGGCGGTCAACCCGGGCTCCATCGACGACCTCACCCTGCTCGGCTTCTACGAGCGCCTCGCCCGCGACCGCGCCTGATCCCGCCTCAGCCCCCGTAGGTGGCCTCGGACTCGCCCAGCACGGCCGCGAAGTCCGAGGCCAGCCGCGCCGCCTCCGGCGGTCCCAGCTCCGTCGTCGTGATCCGCACGCCCTGCCCCGAGGCCGGCCGGAAACGAGCCCCGGCCGCCACCCACCAGCCGCGCGAACGCAGCCCGTTGACCACGGCCGACTCGCCGCGCCCCTGCACCCCCTGGCGCGACCGCACCCACCTCGCCAACGTCGGCACCGAGACCGTCCTCTTCCTGGACGACACCTACTTCAAGATCGGCCTGCCGCTCTGGGTCGCCCACACCCCGGGCGACCCCCACGGCCTCGCACCCCTGCTGCTCGTACTCAACAGCGTCCTCGTCGTCGCATCCAGGTGCCCCTGGCCCGCTCGGCACCACCACCGAAGCCAGCCGCCGCCTCCTCGTACCGCTCTCCGCCGCCTTCGCCCTGGGCGGCCTCACCATGACCCTGTCCGCCACCGGCGACGCGATCCGCGCGACCTGCCTGCTCACCGCCTCGGCCACCCTTTTCACCCTGCCATCGCCCTGACCTGCGGAATCCAGCACCGCCTGGTCCGCGACCGCCTCCGCCCAGCCCCGTTGTCAGTACCCCCGGTTACCGTGAGTGAGCATTGATCGACAGCGCACACAGGGGGAAACCATGGCGCACACCGACCACCAGACCATGCGACGCGTCCTGCGCCGCGAGATCGCGGGCACCGTCGGCCTGCTCACCGACGAACACGACTTCCGCGCCATGCGGCGCTACCGCAGCTTCACCTTCGACGACCACGCGACCTATCTGCGCCAGCTGGAAGCCGTCCTCAAATCCCGCGCCGCCCAGGGCAGCCACACCGCCCTCGCCCTCTTCGACCCCGACGAGTACGCGGAGTTCTGCACCGCCACGGGCATCGACCCCGAGGCACCCGCCAGCCGCAGCCGCTTCACCGCCGAACTCGCGGCCCTCGGCCCCACCATCCCCTACGACGGCGAACCCCTCACCGCCCTCCTGCCCGCCCTCGTCGGCGAAGCCGTCCGCCAGGCCACCTGGGAGTACGCCACCACCCTCCTGACCCGCCTCGGACCCTGCGCCACCTGCGGTGAGGACATCGGGCGCGCCGCCTTCATCCGCGCCTCCGCCCTCCTCGCCCGCGTCCTGGAGACCGCGCCACCCGGCGCCCAGCACCTCGTCTGCAGCATCGCCGGCCCACCCGAGACCCTCGTCGCCGTCCTCCACGCCGACGCGGACGCCCACGGCACCGCCGAACCGGACCAGGCAGAGGCACTCGAGTTCACCAGCGTCCTCGCCCTCGGCCTCGCCACCCGCAGCCCCGGCGGCCTCGTCATCCGGGTCAGCGCACCGGACCGCCCCGACCGCGTCCACGGCTGGCGCCTGCGCGCCGGACACCTCCAGCCGCTCACCGCCTCCGAGGTCTTCGACGCCTACTGCACCGACATCGACACCGGCGACCTCATCGCCCCCGAATCAGGCGTCGACTACCGCGCCGCCCCCGACGTCACCGATGACACCGACGACCCGGCGGGGGGACACCACCACTGAAACACGCCAGGGGCGCCCCACCGGAAGGACGGGACGCCCCTGACCACCACGAACACCCACGTCCGCGCGGAACCGGCTACTCGCCGGACAGCACCGCCTGAGCCGCCGCCCGCGCCTCGTCGGCACTGTCCGCGCCGCGCGCCGCGGCCGCCGCCCGCTCGCACTGCGCCACCGTGTGCTTCGCCAGCGTCGCCCGCACATAGGGGATCGACGCCGCACCCATCGACAAGGAGGTGACACCCAGACCTGTCAGCACACACGCCAGCAGCGGGTCGGACGCGGCCTCACCGCAGACCCCGCAGCTCTTGCCCTCGGCCTTCGCCGCCTCGGCGGACAGCGCGACCAGGTCGAGCAGCGCGGGCTGCCACGGGTCCTGGAGCCGCGACACCGCACCCACCTGCCGGTCCGCCGCGAACGTGTACTGCGCGAGGTCGTTGGTACCCAGCGACAGGAACTCGACCTCCCGCAGGATCGACCGCGCCCGCAGCGCCGCCGACGGGATCTCCACCATCGCGCCGTACTTCGCCCGCAGCCCCGCCTCACGGCAGGCGTCCGCGAACGCCTTGGCGTCGGCGCGGTCCGCCACCATGGGCGCCATGACCTCAAGGTGCACCGGCAGCCCCTCGGCGGCCTTCGCCAGCGCGGTCAGCTGCGTACTCAGCACCTCCGGATGATCGAGCAGCGTCCGCAGACCCCGCACACCGAGCGCCGGGTTCGGCTCGTCCGCGGGGGTGAGGAACTCCAGCGGTTTATCCGCACCCGCGTCCAGCACCCGCACCACGACCCGGCCCTCGGGGAACGCCTCCAGCACCTGCCGGTAGGCCGTCACCTGCTTCTCCTCGGACGGCGCGGCCTCGCTGTCGTCCAGGAACAGGAACTCGGTACGGAACAGCCCGACACCCTCGGCCCCGGCCTCCAGCGCGGCCGGTACGTCCGCCGGACCACCGATGTTCGCCAGCAGCGGCACCTTGTGCCCGTCAGCCGTCAGACCGGGACCGCTCGACGCGGCCAGCGCGGCCTTACGCTCGGCGGCGGCCGACTCCAGCCGGGCCGTCGTCTCCTCGGTCGGGTTCACGAAGATGTCGCCCGAGCTGCCGTCGACAGCGATCACCGTGCCTTCGGCCAGCTCACCCGCACCCGGCAGCGCGACCACGGCCGGGACCCCGAGCGCCCGCGCCAGGATGGCACTGTGGCTGGTCGGCCCGCCCTCCTCGGTCACGAAGCCGAGCACCAGCGCCGGGTCCAGCAGCGCGGTGTCGGCCGGCGCCAGATCACGGGCCACCAGTACATAGGGGTGGTCGCTGTCCGGCACACCCGGCATCGGCACCCCCAGCAGCCGCGCCACGATACGGTTCCGCACGTCGTCGAGGTCCGCCACCCGCCCGGCCAGGTACTCACCCGCGTTGGCAAGCAGCTCGCGGTAGGACGCGAACGCGTCGTACACCGCGCGCTCGGCGGTGCTGCCCGCGACGATCCGCCGGTCCACGTCGGCCATCAGCTCGGGGTCCTGGGCCATCAGCGCCTGGGCCTCAAGCACGGCCTGCGCCTCGCCGCCCGCCAGGTTGCCGCGCGCCGTCAGGTCGGCGGCCACGGCGTCCACGGCCTGCCGCGCACGGCCCTGCTCGCGCTCCGCGTCCTGCGCCGGGATCTGTTTGGCCGGTGGTTCGAGCGCCGCCGTACCCATGTGCCGGACCTCGCCGATCGCCACACCGTGACTCACACCGACGCCTCGCAGCGTTGTCTCCATCTCACCGTCTCCGCTCAAGCGGCGGCCCCCGCCGCCTTGGTTGTCGTACATGCCGTCGGACGGCCCTGCCGTCAGAACAAGGAGATCAGGACCAGGAGAAGAGACTGTCGCCGGTCTTCACATCGCCGCTCTCCCGCAGCTCGGCGAGGGACTCGGCCGTGGCATCGAGCGCGACGACGGGGCAGACGGGGGACTTGCCGGCCGCCTCGACCGCTGCGGGGTCCCAGCGCACGACGGCCTGGCCGCGCGCCACGGTGTCCCCCTTGTTCACCAGCAGCTCGAAGCCCTCACCATTGAGCTGGACCGTGTCGATGCCGAGGTGTACCAGCACCCCGTGCCCGTTCTCGTCGACCACCACGAAGGCGTGCGGGTGCAGGGAGACGACTACGCCGTCCACGGGGGACACGACCTCGGAGGGCTCACGCACGGGGTCGATCGCGGTACCGGGACCGACCATGGCCCCGGAGAAGACCGGATCTGGCACGCCGGCCAGTCCGATGGCGCGTCCGGCGAGCGGGGACGTCACGGTGGTCATGGGAAGCCTCCCGGAGGGTGGGGTAGTGGCGGTTCCTCAGAGAAGTTAGCAGCTAGTGGTCTAGACCACCAACCTCAAGGGTTTGCGTCGCAGCCGGAACCTGTGTAGTATCGTCGTCCTGCCTGAGACGGGGCGGCGCGACAGCGCGCTCAACCTCGGCAGCATCCAAACTCGTCAGATCCTATCTCGGGATCAGTTCTCGCATGCTTGCGACCGACTGGTCAGAGACACGGAAAAACCCTGCTAGAGTTTGGACCGCCGGAAAGGAAAACGCAGCGCGGAAACGTGAAAGCGAAGACCTGGAAAGCGCCGAGGAAATCGGGTCGGAAAGATCTGATAGAGTCGGAAACACCGAAGGGAAGCCTGGAGGAAAGCCCGAGAGGGTGAGTACGAAGGAAGCGACCGTTCCTTGAGAACTCAACAGCGTGCCAAAAATCAACGCCAGATTTAGTTGATACCC
>NZ_JBHXLV010000137.1:0-18068 GCF_042721685.1 Streptomyces sp. NPDC058459
AGGCGGCACCGCAGCACTGCTCCGGCGCCGGCGGCTCACGCGTCGACCTTCTCCATGACCTCGTCGCTGACGTCGAAGTTGGCGAACACGTTCTGCACGTCGTCGCTGTCCTCAAGGGCGTCGATCAGCTTGAAGATCTTCCTGGCGCCCTCCTCGTCCAGCTCGACCTGCATGGTCGGGACGAAGTTGGAGTCGGCGGAGTCGTAGTCGATGCCGGCCTCCTGGAGGGCGGTGCGGACCGCGACCAGGTCGGTGGCCTCGCTGAGCACCTCGAAGGACTCACCGAGGTCGTTGACCTCCTCGGCACCGGCGTCCAGGACGGCGCCGAGCACGTCGTCCTCGGTCAGCTCGCCCTTGGGGACGATGATGACGGCCTTGCGGTGGAACAGGTACGACACCGAGCCGGGGTCGGCCATGTTGCCGCCGTTGCGGGTCATGGCGACGCGCACGTCGGAGGCGGCGCGGTTGCGGTTGTCGGTGAGGCACTCGATGAGTACCGCGACTCCGTTGGGGCCGTAGCCCTCATACATGATCGTCTCGTAGTCGGCGCCGCCGGCCTCCAGGCCGCCGCCGCGCTTGACCGCGGAGTCGATGTTCTTGTTGGGGACCGACTGCTTCTTCGCCTTCTGGATGGCGTCGTAGAGCGTCGGGTTGCCCTCGATGTCGACGCCGCCCATGCGGGCCGCGACCTCGATGTTCTTGATGAGCTTCGCGAAGAGCTTGCCGCGCTTGGCGTCGATCACGGCCTTCTTGTGCTTCGTCGTAGCCCATTTAGAGTGGCCGGACATCTGCCTGTCTCCTTCGCGTAACCCGATCCGATACGGACTCCCCCGGCGCTGGGAGAGCCTGAGGGGTACCGCCGGAGATCCTACAAGGACCGCGGCGTCCGGTTCGCGCGGACCATGTCGACGAAGAGCGCGTGCACGCGGTGGTCGCCGGTGAGTTCCGGGTGGAACGACGTGGCGAGCACGTTGCCCTGGCGGACGGCGACGATGTGGCCGTCGTGCTCGGCGAGCACCTCGGCCTCGGCTCCGACGGACTCGACCCAGGGGGCGCGGATGAAGACGCCCTCGACGGGATCGCCGTCGACGCCCTTGACGCCGACGGCCGCCTCGAAGGACTCGTTCTGCCGGCCGAAGGCGTTGCGGCGCACGATCATGTCGATGCCGCCGATGGTCTCCTGGCCCGAGCGCGGGTCGAGGATCTTGCCGGCGAGCAGGATCAGTCCGGCGCAGGTGCCGTACACGGGCATGCCCTCGCGCACGCGGGCGCGCAGGGGCTCCATCAGGCCGAAGAGGACGGCCAGCTTGGAGATGGTCGTGGACTCGCCGCCGGGGAGGACGAGGGCGTCGACCTCGGCGAGTTCTTCGGGGCGCCTGACCGGCCTGGCCACGGCGTCGGCCGCGGCCAGGGCGATCAGATGCTCCCGTACGTCGCCCTGGAGGGCCAGGACGCCGATGACGGGGGTGTTCATGGTGAGGGGGTCCTACCAGCCGCGGTTGGCGTAGCGCTCGGTCTCGGGGAGGGTGTCGCAGTTGATGCCGACCATGGCCTCACCCAGGTTGCGGGAGGCGTCCGCGACGATCTTCGGGTCGTCGTAGAAGGTGGTGGCCTTCACGATGGCGGCGGCGCGCTTCGCCGGGTCGCCGGACTTGAAGATGCCGGAGCCGACGAAGACGCCCTCGGCACCGAGCTGGCGCATCAGGGCCGCGTCGGCCGGGGTGGCGACGCCACCGGCGGAGAACAGGACGACGGGGAGCTTGCCCAGCTCGGCGACCTCCCTGACCAGCTCGTAGGGGGCGCGCAGCTCCTTGGCGGCGGCGAACAGCTCGTTGTGGTCGCAGCCGCGCAGCTTGGCGATCTCGCCCTTGATCTGGCGCAGGTGGCGCACGGCCTCCACGACGTTGCCGGTGCCGGCCTCGCCCTTGGAGCGGATCATCGCGGCGCCCTCGGCGACGCGGCGCAGGGCCTCGCCCAGGTTGGTGGCACCGCAGACGAAGGGGGTGGTGAACGCCCACTTGTCGGAGTGGTTGACCTCGTCGGCCGGGGTGAGCACCTCGGACTCGTCGATGTAGTCGACGCCGAGGGACTGGAGCACCTGGGCCTCGACGAAGTGGCCGATGCGGGACTTGGCCATGACGGGGATCGAGACGGCGTCGATGATGCCCTCGATCATGTCCGGGTCGGACATCCGGGCCACACCGCCGTCCTTGCGGATGTCGGCGGGGACCCGCTCCAGGGCCATGACGGCCACGGCACCGGCGTCCTCGGCGATCTTCGCCTGCTCGGCGTCGACCACGTCCATGATGACGCCGCCCTTGAGCTGCTCGGCCATGCCGCGCTTCACACGGGCGGTGCCGGTCTCGGGACCCTGGTTGTCGATGATGGACACGCGTGACCTCACTGGTGGGTAAAGGCGGTACTGAGGGTGAAGACGTTCTGCACCGTCGAGGAAACGCGACCGGGCCAGGCCACATCAAGGGCCAATGGGAATCCGGTGGATCGTTTTGTCCGGGCGTGCCCCGCCGGGACTCCGCTCAGGCGACCCGTTCGACCAGCGCGGCAGGCGGTTCGTCGTCCATCTCGAAGGCCAGCGGGAACGGCGCGTGCCCGGCGAGCCGGAACCAGCGGACCTTGCGGTGTCCGCGCAGCCGGCGGGCGGCGCCCACGGCGTCGTTGTGGAAGCGGCGGGCCATCGGCACCCGGCGCACCGCCTCGGCCAGCTCGCGGGCCGCGTTCTCGCCGCCGGGCGCGGCCCGTACGCCCTCCACCTGGCGGGCGTCCTCGAACACGGCGCGCAGCGCCTGGCTCAGCTCGCTCTCCGCCACCTCGCGCTGCTCCTCCTCGGCCTGCCGGGCGGCGTGCGCGGCCTCGTAGAGCACGATCGAGGCGGCCGGGTCCAGGACGCCGGAGGTGGCCAGTTCCTGCGCCACGGACGCCCGGCGCAGCAACTGCGCGTCCAGCGCGGCGCGGGCGGCGTCCATGCGGACGTGCAGCCGGTCCAGCCGGCCGGCGGTCCAGCTCAGATACACGCCGATCGCCAGCAGCGCGACGAGAGTCCAGATGAGGGTCGGGATCACGCCCGAAGGTTATCGGTGGAGGCCGCGGTACCGGATTCCGTGTCCCGGTCGCGGGCCAGGCCGAACCTCGACCACAGGCCCGGCCGCTCGTCGGTGGCGACGGCCGAGGTGCCGGTGGTGACCGTCTCGTACACCGAGAGGATGTCCGCGCCGACCGTGGACCAGTCGAAGCGGCGCACATGGGCGCTGCCCCGCGCGCGCAGCTCGGCCCGCCGGCCGGGGTCGCCGAGCAGGCGTACGGCGCTCCCGGCGAGCGCGCCGGCGTCCTCGTTGGCGAAGACCTCGCCCGCCTGGCCCTGGTCCAGGACCTGGACGAAGGCGTCCAGGTCGGAGGCGAGGACGGGGGCGCCCGCCGACATGGCCTCGACCAGGATGATGCCGAAGCTCTCGCCGCCGGTGTTGGGCGCCACGTACAGGTCGACGCTGCGCAGGAAGCGGGCCTTGTCCTCGTCGCTGATCATGCCGAGGAACTCCACGCGGGAGCGCAGTTCCCCGGGCAGCTCCGCGACGGCCGCCTCCTCGTCGCCCCGGCCCGCGATCAGCAGCCGGGTCCCCGGGTGCGCGGCGACGATCTTCGGCAGGGCCCTCATCAGCACCGGCAGGCCCTTGCGGGGCTCGTCGATGCGCCCCATGAAGCCGATCGTGCCGCCCTGCCACTCCGCCTTGGGCTCGGCGCCGGCGAAGAAGTCGACATCGACCCCGTTGGGGATCACCACAGCGTCCCCGCCCAGGTGCTCGACCAGGGTGCGGCGGGCGTACTCGCTCACCGCGATCCGGGCGCTGATCTTCTCCAGCGCGGCCTGGAGGATCGCGTAGGCGGCGATCATGGCGCGGGAGCGCGGGTTGGAGGTGTGGAAGGTGGCCACGATGGGCCCCTGCGCCGCCCAGCAGGTGAGCAGGCCCAGCGAGGGCGAGGTCGGCTCGTGGATGTGCACCACGTCGAACGCGCCGTCGTGCAGCCACCGCCGCACCCGGGCCGCCGAGAGGAACCCGAAGTTCAGCCGGGCCACCGAGCCGTTGTACGGCACCGGAACCGCGCGGCCCGCCGAGACGACGTAGGGCGGCAGCGGGGTGTCGTCGTCGGCCGGGGCCAGCACGGACACCTCGTGGCCGAGGCGGATGAAGTACTCGGCGAGGTCCCGGATGTGGAACTGGACGCCCCCGGGCACGTCCCAGGAGTACGGGCAGACGATCCCGATTCTCACGCGGGTCCCTTCGCCGGGCCGAGGTCGGCGAGCCACAGCCGCTGGAGCATGTGCCAGTCCTCCGGGTGCTCGGCGATCCCGGAGGCGAAGGCGTCGGCCAGCGCCTGGGTCATCACGGCCGTCTTCTCGGTCCGCGTACCCCCCTCGGGCACCTCGACCGGCGGGTGGACCCGGCCCCGCATGACGGGCGAGTCGTCGTACCAGAGGGTCACCGGGAGGAGCTGGGCGCCGGTCTGCTGGGCGAGGAGGGCCGGGCCGGCGGGCATCCGGGCGCGCTCGCCGAAGAAGTCGACCTCGACACCGGCGGCCGACAGGTCCCGGTCGGCGACCAGGCAGACCAGGCCGCCGTCGCGCAGCCGCCGGGCCAGGGTGCCGAACGCGGAGGCGCCGCTGTGCGCCAGCACCTCCATGCCCAGGCCCTCGCGGTAGGCGACGAACCGGTCGTACAGCGTCTCGGGCCTCAGGCGCTCGGCGACGGTCGTGAAGGGGATGCCGAGGCTCGTGGTGACCCAGGCGCCGGCCAGGTCCCAGTTGGCCAGGTGCGGCAGCGCCAGTATCACGCCCTTGCCCGCGGCCAGGCCGTCCGTCAGGTGGTGGGCGCCCTCGGGGTCGAAGCCGGTGCGCACCCGCTCCGCGCTCCAGGCGGGGAGCCGGAAGGACTCCGTCCAGTAGCGCAGGTAGGAGCGCATGCCCGCGCGGGACAGCTCGGACAGGCGCTCCGGGCCGGCCTCCGGCACCACGCGCGCGTAGTTGGCCTCCAGCCGCTGGACACCCTTGCCGCGCCGCTTCCAGGCGGCGTCGGCGACGGCACGGCCCAGGCGGGCCGCGACCGGCTCGGGGAGCTTCTTGACGGTGCTCCAGCCCAGCCCGTACAGCCCGTCGGTGAGGCGTTCGGCGGCACTCACGGGGCCGCGGCCTCCTCCGCCTCGGCGGACTCCCGGCGCACGGTGACGACGCGCTGGACCAGCGTGACGAGGCTGCCCGCCGCGACGATCCACAGCGCGACCGGCAGCAGGTACTGGATGCCCGGCACACCGAACTTGTGCAGGCCCGCGAAACCGGCCGCGACCAGCGAGATCACCAGCCGCTCGGCCCGCTCCACCAGACCGTTGACCGCCACCGGCAGCCCGATCGACTCGCCGCGCGCCTTGGTGTACGACACCACCTGGCCGCTGGCCAGGCAGAAGATGGAGACGGCGCACAGCACGTCGTCGTTCCCGCCGCCCGCGTACCAGAGGGCGAAGCCGCCGAAGATCGCACTGTCCGCGACCCGGTCCAGGGTGGAGTCCAGGAAAGCGCCCCAGCGGCTGGAGCGGCCCAGTTGCCGGGCCATGTTCCCGTCGACCAGGTCGGAGAAGACGAACAGCGTGATCACGATCGTTCCCCAGAAGAACTCTCCCCGGGGGTAGAAGACCAGCGCACCCGCGACCACACCGGCCGTACCGATGAGCGTGACGGCATCGGGGCTCACCCCCCGCCGGATGAGAAACGCGGCGAACGGCGTGAGGACACGCGTGAAGAATGCACGCGCGTACTTGTTCAGCATGGCCTTCCCGACGGTCGGTGTCGCCGTGGCCCGTGGTGGCCGTCGGCTGGCCCATCGTAGCCACGCGCGCCCGCGCACGGGGCGCGCACCTCGGCGACGGCTCGATCCGTGACCATCGGCACCGCCTCCCGGCGCCCGAGGAGGCCGTCGTATGGACGCGGCATGACGGGAGTGGAAAGCTCGAAGGACCGCGGGCGCCGCCGGAGCCGCCGTATCCACGCGGGTCCCCGCCGCGTTCGCGTCCCCGACGACCTCACCGTGCACGGGAGGCAGGATCATGGGCGACAGGACTCACGCACACCCCGGAGCCGCCGGCAGGGCGGTGACGGCCGACCACCCCGCGTCCGTACGGAACGTGGTGCTGGTCGGCCCCTCCGGATCGGGCAAGACCACCCTGGTCGAAGCCCTCGCGCTGACCGCGGGGGCGGTCAGCCGGGCCGGCCGCGTCGAGGACGGCGGCACCGTCTCCGACCACGACGACATCGAGCACCGCCAGCACCGCTCCGTACAGCTCTCGCTGGTCCCCGTCGAGTGGGACGGCATCAAGATCAACCTCCTCGACACCCCCGGATACGCCGACTTCGTAGGTGAGCTGAGGGCCGGTCTGCGCGCGGCGGACGCGGCCCTCTTCGTCGTCTCCGCCTCCGACGGCGTGGACGGCGCGACCCGGATGGTGTGGGAGGAGTGCCAGGCGGTGGGCATGCCCCGCGCCCTCGTCGTCACGCACCTGGAGTCCGCGCGCGCCGACTTCGAGGAGATGACCCGGGCGTGCGCCGAGGCGTTCGGCGCCGACGACCCCGACGCCGTCCTGCCGCTCTACCTACCCCTGCGCGGCCCCGCCGGAACCGACGGCCACGCCCCGGTGACCGGCCTGGCCGGCCTGCTCTCGCAGAAGCTCTTCGACTACTCCCCGGGCGAGCGCGAGGAGTCCGAACCCGGCGAGGACCAGTTCCCCGGCCTGGCGGAGGCCCGCGACCGGCTGATCGAGGGGATCATCGCCGAGAGCGAGGACGAGACCCTGATGGACCGCTACCTCGGGGGCGGGGAGGTCGACGTCAGGACCCTGATCGAGGATCTCGAACGGGCCGTCGCGCGCGGCACCTTCCACCCCGTCCTCGCCGCCGCGCCCGCCGCCGAGGGCGCCCGGCAGGGCCTCGGCACCGTGGAACTCCTGGAGCTGATCACCCGGGGGTTCCCCACCCTCGTCGAGCACCCCATGCCCGATGTCAGCGACCTCGGCGGCACCCCCCGCGAACTGGCCCCCTGCGACACCGAGGGCCCCCTGGTCGCCGAGGTGGTCAAGACCTCCTCCGACCCCTACGTCGGCCGCATCTCGCTGGTCCGCGTCTTCTCCGGCACCCTGCGCCCCGACGACACCGTCCACGTCTCCGGACACGGACTGGCCGACCGGGGCCACGAGGACCACGACGTCGACGAGAAGGCCGGCGGCCTCTCCATGGCCTTCGGCAGACAGCAGCGCCCCGTCGAGCGGGCCGTCGCGGGCGACCTGGTGTGCGTGGCCAAGCTGGGCCGCGCCGAGACCGGCGACACCCTCTCCGCCAAGGACGACCCCCTCCTCATGGAGCCCTGGCGTATGCCCGACCCGCTCCTCCCGCTCGCCATCCAGGCGCACAGCAAACCCGACGAGGACAAACTCTCCCTCGGCCTGTCCCGGCTCGTCGCCGAGGACCCGACCATGCGGCTCGAACAGAACCAGGACACCCACCAGGTCGTCCTGTGGTGCCTCGGCGAGGCCCACGCCGATGTCGCCCTGGAACGGCTCCGCAGCCGCTACGGCGTCCAGGTCGACGTCGTCCCGCACAAGGTGCGGCTGCGCGAGACCTTCGCCGGCAAGGCGGCCGGACGCGGCCGGCACGTCAAGCAGTCCGGCGGCCACGGCCAGTACGCCATCTGCGAGATCGAGGTCGAGCCGCTGCCCGGCGGCTCCGGCATCGAGTTCGTGGACAAGGTCGTCGGCGGGGCCGTACCCCGCCAGTTCATCCCCTCCGTCGAGAAGGGCGTCCGCGCCCAGGCCGCCAGGGGCGTCGCCGCCGGCCACCCCCTGGTCGACGTACGCGTCACCCTGCTCGACGGCAAGTCCCACTCGGTGGACTCCTCCGACGCCGCCTTCCAGACCGCGGGCGCCCTCGCCCTGCGCGAGGCCGCCGGCGAGACCCGCATCCACCTGCTGGAACCGGTCGCCGAGGTCGGCGTCCTGGTCCCCGACGACTACGTCGGCGCCGTCATGAGCGACCTCTCCGGCAGACGCGGCCGCGTCCTCGGCACCGAACAGACCGGCTCCGGGCGCACCCTGATCCGGGCCGAGGTACCCGAGTTCGAGATCGGCCGGTACGCCGTCGATCTGCGCTCCCTCTCCCACGGCACGGCCGCGTTCAGCCGCGCCTACGCCCGGCACGAGCCGATGCCGCCCCAAGTCGCCGAGCGACTGCGCGAACAGGACGGGGACAACCCGTGACTCCCCACGCCGGCGGGCGGCTTCTGCCGTCCGCCGACGCACGGGGACCGGCTGCCGATACCCTGGCCCAGGCGGTCCCGGACCGGCCGGACCGGCACCGTGGCCACGGGACATCGCGAGGATGTCCGGTTCGGCAGGTGTGCGCGGCGGGGAAGCCGGGAAGGCCGCAGGAGCGACACGGCGGCGATGGGGGCGGGAATGTCGGTTGGGACGGAGTGGGACGGGCCTCAGGTGCCCGTCTCCGGCGACGAAGGACAGGCGGCGACCCTCGCCCTGGCCTCGGCGGCCTACCGGGACAACATGATCGGGGAGATCAAGAAGGCCGACAACGAGTGGCACGCGTCCACCGTCAAGCCCGGCCGCATCCCGCTGTTCCGCCCCAACCTGGGCGAAGCCTTCTCCCGTGCCGTCGCCGACCGCCTCCTCGCACCGGGCCGCAAGCCCCTGATCCAGTCCTTCGGCGCCGACCCCCAGGTCGTCGTCGAACACTGCCTGGCCGCCAACAACATCCGCCGCGAGCGTGACAACAAACTGACCCTCGTGATGGTCGTGTGCGGCCTGATCTTCCTGCCCGGCCTCCTCGCCTGGCTCCTCGTCTTCCTGCTCCGGTCGTTCCTGGCCAGGCGCGAGGGACGGGCCGGGGCTCTGGGCACCGCGCTGCTCGTCGGCGTCGGCGTCCTCGCCGTGCTCTTCCTGGTCAAGCTGCCCTTCCACGGCTTCTGGGGCTGGTACACCCGTGCCGCCGTGATCGCCCCGGTCCTCGGCTGGTTCTGGGCCCGCCGCATCTGCGAGCGCACCGCCGCCGACCTGCGCGAACGCTGGGCAGGCCTGCTCTCAGGCAGCAGCATCGGCGCCAAGGTCCCCGAGGCCGTACCCCGCAGCCCCGGTGAGACCGCCGCCGAGCAGCTCCGCCAGTCCCTGGCCCGCCTCGGCGCCGAACAGCGCTCCAACTCCGTCTTCTACGCCGGCCCCAAGGGCGTCCTCGGCATGGGCACCCGCTGGGGCTCCTGGCAGCTCGCCGAGGACCTCGTCTCCGCCGACCCCCCGCGCGAGATCCATCCCTTCCGCAGCTGGGACGTCATACGCGCCATCCACGACCAGCTGCGCATGCTGGAGCGCGGCCCCCTCAACACCGGCGGCTTCCCCCGCCCCTCGGTACGGCACTGGATCGTCACCCCGATCGGCGAGAAGGCCGACGCGGTCTCCCGGCCCGACGGCACCGACGTGGAGGCGTTCCAGGTCAAGCCGCACGCCATACAGGAGATCTGCAACAAGCAGCAGTTCGGCAGCGGCGACCGGCACTACCTGGGCGTCCAGTGGACCTTGTGGGACGGACAGCTGGTCCTCACCATGATGATCACGGTGACCGTCCTCCACGAGACCCTGCGCATCGAGGTCACCGGCCACGCCCTCGGCCCGGTCAACCCGCTCTTCCACGCCAAGCCGGCCGCCCCCACCAAGGAGGTCGCCAAGACCCTCAAGCCGTGGGAGAACCGCACGATCAAGCTCCCCCTGGTCCCCACCGACGAGATCGTACGGCTCGCCGTCCGCGCCCCGCTGACCTGGTTCACGCCCACCCTGAACTGGCTCGGCGGCTCCATCGGCCTCCCCGAGCCCTTCGGTCTGCGGCACGCCTGGGCCGACCAGCCCTGGCGCCATCGCTTCATGGCCGACGACGCCCTGCGCGCCGCCACCCCGGTCCTGCGGGTGGTGCACTCCGCCGCGATCAAGGTGCTCAAGGAGAACGGCGTGAACACCGAGAAGTTCGGCGCCCGCTCCGCCTTCCTCAGCGGCATGGTCCAGGACCCGTCCCCGAGGAAAGCGGACCTCTACGACGCGTGAGCCTCCGGCGGCTCAACGGGAAGCGCCGGCCGCCCGCCGCCCTCGCGCGTCGGCACTGAAGGGGCCTCGTCCCCGAACCCCCGACGGGCTGGAGGGGGACGAGCCCGTCAGGTGGCGGGCCAGGCGTCCGCGAGCATCTCGCGGGTGTCGCCCAGCAGTTGGGGAAGCACCTTCGTCTGGCCCACCACCGGCATGAAGTTCGTGTCGCCGCCCCAGCGAGGCACGATGTGCTGGTGCAGGTGGGCCGCGATGCCGGCCCCCGCCACCGCGCCCTGGTTCATCCCGATGTTGAACCCGTGCGCCCCGGACGCCGTACGCAGCGCCGTCATCGCCTGCTTGGTCAGTTCCGCCAGCTCGGCCGTCTCCGGACCGGTCAGATCGGTGTAGTCCGCCACATGCCGGTACGGCACCGTCATCAGATGACCGCCGTTGTACGGGTACAGGTTGAGCACCGCGTACACATGCTCACCCCGGCGCACGATCAGGCCGTCCTCGTCGGATTTGGCCGGGATGGAGCAGAACGGGCAGCCGTCGTCGGCTCCGGGACCGCTCGGCTTGTTCTCGCCCTGGATGTAGGCCATCCGGTGGGGCGTCCACAGGCGCTGGAACGCGTCCTGCGTCCCCACTCCGATCTGCTGCTCCGGCTCACTCGTCATGCAGGGCAGTATATGGCGTCGCCCGTTCGCGGCGTGTCGCCGGGGCGGCGGGAAGGGTACCGGCGGCCAAGCTGGGCCGGTGGACCACGACAGAACCAAGACCCGCTGGGAGCGCCGCGCCGAGACGCCGCTGACCGTGGCGTCCCTGACGTTCCTCGGTTCCTACGCGGCACTGGTGCTCGCGCCGCGCCCCGGCACGGCCTGGGACGACCTGTGGATCGCCCTGCTGCTGGCCTGCTGGGCGCTGTTCGCCGTGGACTACGCGATGCGCTGGAGGCTGAGCGGGGAGGGCTCGCGCTTCGTGCGCACCCACTGGCTGGACACGCTTGTCCTGCTGCTGCCCCTGCTCCGGCCGCTGCGGGTCGTGCGGGTCTACGAGTCCATGGAGCACCGGCGGGGTCTGCCCCGGCTCCCGCTGTACGCACGGGTGATCGCCTACTCGGGGCTCACCGCCCTGCTGATGGGCTTCACCGGTGCGCTCGCCGTCTACCAGCAGGAACGGGACTCCCCCGCCTCGAACATGCGCACCTTCGGCGACGCCGTCTGGTGGGCCTGCTCCACCCTGTCCACCGTCGGCTACGGCGACATCGTGCCGGTCACCGCCGGCGGCCGGATCATCGCGGCGGCGATGATGGCGGGCGGTCTGGCCCTGCTGGGCGCGGTGACGGGGTCCTTCTCGTCGTGGCTGTTGCAGGTGTTCGCCCGGGAGGAGGACGACGAACCCCCGAGGCGCTAGACCTCGGGGGTTCGCACGGATCTGTCCGGGTCAGACCTGGACCCGCTCCGCCACGACCTTCTCGATCTTGGCGATGGCGTCCTCGAACGGGATGCCGTTCTCCTGCGAGCCGTCGCGGTAGCGGAAGGAGACGGTATCCGCGTTCATGTCCTCGTCCCCCACGATGATCATGAACGGCACCTTCTGGCGCTGTGCGTTCCTGATCTTCTTCTGCATCCGGTCCGAGGAGGAGTCCACCTCGACCCGCAGCCCCTTCCGCTTGGCCTCGGCCGCGAACCTCTCCAGGTACTCGACATGCGCGTCCCCGATCGGGATGCCCACGGCCTGCACCGGAGCGAGCCACGCCGGGAAGGCACCCGCGTAGTGTTCCAGCAGCACGGCGAAGAACCGCTCGATGGAGCCGAACAGGGCGCGGTGGATCATCACCGGGCGCTGCTTGGAGCCGTCGGGGCCGGTGTACTCCAGGTCGAACCGCTCGGGCAGGTTGAAGTCGAGCTGGATGGTCGACATCTGCCAGGTCCGGCCGATCGCGTCCTTGGCCTGGACGGAGATCTTCGGACCGTAGAACGCGGCGCCACCGGGGTCGGGCACCAGCGGCAGACCCTGCTTCTCGGCCACCTGACGCAGGGTCTCGGTCGCCTCCTCCCAGGCCTCGTCGGAGCCGACGAACTTCGTCTCGTCCTTGGTGGACAGCTCCAGGTAGAAGTCGGTCAGGCCGTAGTCGCGCAGCAGGCCGAGGACGAAGGTGAGCGTCTTGTCTAGCTCCTCCGCCATCTGCTCGCGGGTGCAGTAGATGTGCGCGTCGTCCTGGGTGAAGCCGCGGGCCCGGGTGAGGCCGTGCACGACACCCGACTTCTCGTACCGGTACACGGTGCCGAACTCGAAGAGACGCAGCGGCAGTTCACGGTAGGAGCGGCCGCGCGCGTCGAAGATCAGGTTGTGCATCGGGCAGTTCATGGGCTTGAGGTAGTAGTCCACGCCCTCGTCGAGCTGCATGGGCGGGTACATGCCGTCGGCGTACCAGTCCAGGTGGCCCGAGGTCTCGAAGAGCTTCCCCTTCGTCGCGTGCGGGGTGTAGACGAACTCGTAGCCCTCCTCCTCGTGGCGGCGCCGCGAGTAGTCCTCCATGACCCGGCGGATGATGCCGCCCCTGGGGTGGAAGACGGCGAGGCCGGAGCCGATCTGCTCCGGGATGGAGAAGAGGTCCAGCTCGTTGCCGAGCTTGCGGTGGTCGCGCTTCTCGGCCTCGGCGAGGAACTCCAGGTGCGCCTTCAGCTCGTCCTTGGACGGCCAGGCGGTGCCGTAGACGCGCTGGAGCATCGGGTTCTTCTCGCTGCCGCGCCAGTAGGCGGCCGCGTTGCGCATCAGCTTGAACGCCGGGATGTTGCGGGTGGAGGGCAGGTGGGGACCGCGGCAGAGGTCCTTCCAGCACAGCTCGCCGGTCTTGGCGTCCAGGTTGTCGTAGATGGTCAGCTCGCCGGCGCCCACCTCGATGTCCGCGCCGTCGTCGGAGGAGGCCGACCCCTTGAGGCCGATCAGCTCCAGCTTGTAGGGCTCGTCGGCCAGCTCGGCGCGGGCCTCCTCGTCGGTGACGACGCGGCGGGAGAACTTCTGGCCCCGCTTCTGGATCTCCTGCATCTTCTTCTCGATGGCCTTGAGGTCATCGGGGTGGAAGGGCTTCTCCACGTCGAAGTCGTAGTAGAAGCCGTCCTTGACCGGCGGGCCGATGCCGAGCTTGGCCTCGGGGAACAGCTCCTGCACGGCCTGCGCCATGACGTGCGCGGTGGAGTGGCGCAGGATGTCGAGGCCGTCCTCGGACGAGATCTCGACGCCCGCGACCTCGTCACCGTCGGACAGCTCGTACGCGAGATCCTTCAGCTCGCCCGCCACACGCGCGGCGATGACGGAGCGCTCCCCCGCGAACAGGTCGGCTGCGGTGGTGCCCGTCGTCACCACGCGCTCTTCCCGCTCGGAATCGCGTTGGATGATCACACGGACGTCTGACACCGGTCTCTCCTGACTGAAGGCTGAAGTGCGGCGCCGTACCAGGAGCGCGCGCACAACGGATCGTACCGACCCGCCCCCGCCGACCGCGAAACGGTTACGTTCCGTCGCCGTCTCCGCACGGCTCTCCGCATGCCTCCTCGAAGAAGTCGAGGTTCTCCTGGAGGGACTTCATCAGCCGGTCGCGTTCGGTCTCGTCGACCCGTACGGGGACGACCCCCGCGGCGCCGGTGAGTCTGCGGAAGCCGCCGCGGCGCTCCAGCCGGCCGCGCACGCGGACCGGGAGGCCGACGAGGTGGGCGTGGCCCGCCGTCCGGTAGTCCTCCTCGCCGAGGGTGAGCCGCAGGTGCGGGACGTCGGCGCCCGCGAGGACCCGCAGCCGTACGGTGCCCTCGCCGCGCGGTCCGGAGCGGCGCAGCCGGACGACGACGCCGGTGACGCTGACGGTGACGGAGGGTTCGGCGCGCAGGTAGCGGGTGCCTGCGGCGCGCAGGGCGGGGAGGTCGCCGGGTGAGAACTCGACGGGTCCGGCGGAGGCGGCGCAGTCTGCGGGGACTCCGGCGGCGGGTGCCCAGGCGATGGAGACGCGGGCGCCCTCGGTGCCCCGGACCAGTGCGGTGAGTGCTTCGGTGAGTTCGCGGCTGACTCCCGCTTCGACCGCGCCGTCGAAGGCGTCCATGCTTCCGGTGGCCCGCTGGTAGTCGATGGCCTCGCGGGTGGCGTGCAGGGCGTGGTGGAGGCGGACGGTGAGGGGGCGGCCGGCGGGCACGGGGGCGAAGGAGGTGAGGGTGCGGCCTTCGGTGGCGGGGCCGACGAGCAGGTCGGCGAGGAGGGCGGTGGCGGGGCCGCGGTGCCGGGCGCCGTGGTAGCCGGTGCGGGCGCGGGTGGCGAGGGCGGCGGCCAGGAGGGTCTGGCGGGCGGCGGTGCGCAGGCGTTCGTCGAGGGTCCAGGGGGTGGCGCCGTCGACGGGGCCTGCGGGGGTGTCGCGGTGCCAGCGGATCTCGTCGCTGGGGACGGCGAGGGCGATCAGGATCTCGCGGGCGGAGGGGGCGGCGGCGCGGTGGAGGGCGTGGAGGGCTTCGCCGAGGAGGTCGTCGGCGTCCGAGAAGGCGCGGTTCTCGGGGACGAGGAGGCTGGTGGGGCCGTCGGCGGGGGTGGGCGGGGTCCACCGGCCGTAGCGTCCGGGGATGCCGCCCCGGCGCTGCCAGCCGTGGCGGCGCAGCAACGTGGTGAGATCGGCGGGGTCGACGCGGGCGGGGTCGGGGGGCCGGTGCCAGGCAGCGTCGGCGGGATGAGGGCGGAGCCGGCGGACGGGTTCGTCGTGGTGGGGGCTTGTCATGGGCTGCCTCCCGTGCCGACCCTCGTCATGATCTCGCAGAGGGCGCGGTCGTCGAAGATGCGCGCGGTGGGGACGCGGACGGTGGTGCGGGTGCGTCCGGTGACGGGGTGTCCGGCGAGGTCGACCCAGTAGCAGCAGTGTCTGAGGTCCAGCCGGTCGTGTCCGGCGCGCAGCCAGTCGTCCTGGGAGCGCGGGACGATCATGACGACGAGGATCTTGTGCACCGAGACGGGGGTGCGGGCGAGTTTGCGCAGGTGGTCGTTGTCGAGGGTGAAGGAGAAGTGGGGGCCGGGGGGCCGGGGGGCGAGCTGGTAGGTGCACTTGAGCTGCACCTTGATGGTGACCTCGTCGTCCACGGTGTGGCCGGGGGCGCTGTGGCTGACGTGCCAGTCGATGCCGTTGTCGGGGAAGGGCTGGGACAGCGAGCAGCCGGCGGCGGCTGCGACCGCGTGCAGATAGCCGACCTGCAGGGTCTCCATACAGGCGGTGGTGGCGAGGGTGCCGCGAAGGTGGCCCGCGCGGTCGGGTAGCAGCCCGCCCCGCTCGGGCTGCGCCATGGCCATGGACAACAGCCTTCCGAACCAGGGGTTTCCCCACTGCGGGCCGCTGAACTGCAAAGACCCGTACTCCTGTTGTCTCCGTCCGGCGTACGGCGCAAACGGGCCGGGTATCACCAAACGGGCGGAAGACGGAACGTCAAGCGCCGCGTGCGGGCGAGGAGTTGAGTTGGGATGACGTGCTGGTACGAAGGGGCGCTGGCCGCCTTCGACACGGAGACGACGGGCGTGGACGTCGAGACCGACCGGATCGTGTCGGCCGCCGTCGTCGTCCAGGACGCGCCGGGGACGCGGCCGCGGGTGAGCCGCTGGCTGGTCAGTCCGGGGGTGCCGGTGCCCGCGGGGGCGACGGCGGTGCACGGGCTGACGGAGGAGCATCTCCAGCACAACGGCCGCTGGCCGGCGCCGGTGGTGTACGAGATAGCCGAGCAGCTGGCGGAGCACACGGCGATGGGCCGCCCGCTGGTGGTGATGAACGCGCCCTTCGATCTGACGCTGCTGGACCGGGAGTTACGCCGGCACCGGGCGTCGTCGCTGGACCGCTGGTTCGAGTCGGCGCCGCTCCGGGTGCTGGACCCGAGGGTGCTGGACAAGCAGTTGGACCGCTACCGCAAGGGCCGCCGCACACTGGGCGATCTGTGCGAGCAGTACGGGGTGGCACTGCGGGGGGCGCACGACGCGGCGGCGGACGCTATGGCGGCGCTGGATGTCGTACGTGCCGTGGGGCGCCGGTTCTCCGCGCGGCTGGAGCGGTTGTCCCCGGCGGAGCTGCACGCGTTGCAGGTGGGCTGGCACGCGGCGCAGGCGCGGGGGCTCCAGGCGTGGTTCGCGCGCAGCGGATCACCGGAGCTGGTGAGTACGGAGTGGCCGCTGCGGCAGGAGTTGTCCGCGGCGGCGTAGCCGGGCCGGTACCTCGTGGGCGCGGGGCTCCGGACAGCGGAAGAGCCGGCCCGCGGTGTGCGGACCGGCTCCTCGTGCCGGTGGGCGATACTGGGTTCGAACCAGTGACCTCTTCGGTGTGAACGAAGCGCTCTCCCACTGAGCTAATCGCCCGGCAACGCAGTGAACCATACAGGTCCGGGCGGGGTGAGTCCAAACCGCCGGCGCCCGGTCCGCGGCCCCCGAGTACCTTCCGTGCGGTGGAGGATGGAGGTGACCGGCGATCAGAAGGGTTTTCGTGAAGAGGACTTGATGGCGTCGGGAATTCACATGTTGTCGCACTTGCGGGAAATCCAGACGCTTTCCTTCGGAATATCGTCTGCGTTTTCCGCCGACGGCGGGAAGGGCACCTTGACGGCACCCGCTGCTTTTACATGCACACGCCGAAGGCCCGCCTGCTGTGCGCAGACGGGCCTTCGCTCCGGGGTGGGCGATACTGGGTTCGAACCAGTGACCTCTTCGGTGTGAACGAAGCGCTCTCCCACTGAGCTAATCGCCCCGGACGCAGGAAGAACATTACCCCATGTC
Organism: Streptomyces sp. NPDC058459; assembly: GCF_042721685.1. Taxonomy (NCBI): domain Bacteria; kingdom Bacillati; phylum Actinomycetota; class Actinomycetes; order Kitasatosporales; family Streptomycetaceae; genus Streptomyces; species Streptomyces sp. NPDC058459. The sequence goes on from NZ_JBHXLV010000137.1 coordinate 16,909, forward strand.
AGAGGGTGCGGGTGACCACCCGCGGCGCCGGATCACTGATCCTGGATCTTCCAGGGTGGCACGACGCCGAACTTCCAGAGGTAGATCCCGACGAGCACGCCGACGATCACCAGGCCGAGCACGGTAAGGGCGATGTTGCGGCGCCGCACCTCGGGGTCCAGCGCCTTCTGCGCGGCCTCGGTGACCTTGCGCTTGGTCCAGCGCAGCACGAGCTGGGCCCAGACGAACTCGGTCGCCCAGATCGCCATGCCGCCGAAGATCACGACCCAGCCCGGACCAGGCAGCGGGAGCATGACGATGCCCGCGACGACCACGGCCAGCCCGAGCACGAACACGCCGGCCTGCCAGCTCAGGTGCAGGGCCCTGCGCCGCTTGATGAACTGCGGCGCCCTGGAGCCGAGACCGTCCCCGGCAGACTCCTCGTCCGTCTCCGTCTTCTCCGTCTTCTCCGGCACCACGGCGACCTCACCCGGCTCGTCACTCCCCGTATTCATACGGTCAAACCCTACCGGAGCGAATGAGTCACTGGAATGGTGGCAGATCTCGTATCACTTCTCGGCCGTAAGAGGTACCTAAAGCCACGCAAAACCCTCGAAGGGGTTTACAACGGCACCGTAGGTGGCATGTCGATTTCGCCGACGTGCGAATCCCCGAGCGCACACTGAGCGAAAGGCCCTGGCGCTTATGAACACCACGGTCAGCTGCGAGCTGCACCTGCGCCTCGTTGTGTCGAGCGAGTCCTCCCTGCCTGTCCCCGCAGGCCTGCGGTACGACACGGCCGACCCCTACGCCGTGCACGCCACCTTCCACACCGGAGCCGAGGAGACCGTCGAGTGGGTGTTCGCCCGCGACCTCCTCGCCGAGGGGCTGCACCGCCCCACAGGCACCGGCGACGTCCGCGTCTGGCCATCGCGCAGTCATGGTCAGGGCGTCGTCTGCATCGCCCTCAGCTCTCCGGAGGGCGAAGCTCTGCTGGAGGCGCCCGCAAGGGCCCTGGAGTCCTTCCTGAAGCGAACCGACGCCGCCGTGCCGCCCGGCACGGAACACCGGCACTTCGACCTCGACCAGGAGCTGTCGCACATCCTGGCGGAGAACTAGGCGACGACACCCCACCGAGCCGCCCGGCGCCGTCCACTCGGGGAGACGGCGCGGGCCGAGAC
>NZ_JBHXLV010000138.1:0-17846 GCF_042721685.1 Streptomyces sp. NPDC058459
GACGACCCGCGCCGGCAGCAACCGACTACGCCGCTCACCCCGCCCGGTCTCCGCGATCACCTCATCGACCAGCCCCGGCGGAAACACCCGCGTCAGCACCCCGACCGCGACCCGGTCCGACAACCGCTCCCTCGCAGGCGACTTGACCTGCCCCATCCTCGCCACACCACAACCAACGAGCACAAGACATCTAAGGGGTGCTTTCAGAAAGCTGGATGTCTGCGGGCGAGGGTCATGCAGTGTGCGAGCTGGAGGAAGGCGTCGTGCATGTCGTCGCGTACTTCCCAGCGGATTCGTAAGCGGCGGGGGCCGTGGAGCCAGGCGATGGCGGACTCGGCGACCCACCTGACCTTGCCCAGTCCCGAGCCGTGCGGCTGGCCACGTCGGGCGATCTTCGGTGTGATGCCGCGCTCGCGCAGGCGGCGCCGATAGATGTCGTGGTCGTAGCCGCGATCGGCATACAACGTGCGGGGCTTACGCCGGGGCCGACCCCGCTTGCCCCGCACCGGCCCAATGCTGTCGACCAGGGGCAGGAGCTGGGTGACGTCGTTGCGGTGACCACCGGTCAGGGACACCCGCAGGGGGATGCCGTGCGCCTCGGTCAGCACGTGATGCTTCGAGCCCGGCCGTGCGCGGTCAACCGGGCTCGGACCGACTTTTGGGCTGCTTCGCCCCCGCTTGGCCTGCACGTGGGAGGCGTCGATGGTGGCGCGGGAAACGTCGAGGCGGTCGGCCGCCCGCAACCGGTCCAGCAGCACCCGCTGAAGTCCCCTCCACACTCCGGCCTCCTGCCATTCAGCCAGCCGGCGCCAGCAGGTAGGCCCGGAACCGAACCCCAACTCCTGCGGCAGGTACTCCCACTGGATGCCGGTATAGAGGACGAACAGCACACCCTGCAGGGTCTTGCGGTCATCGATCCGCTTGCGCCCCGGGTGCCGGAAGCGCCGTTCATGCTTCGGCAACAGCGGCTCGATCACCGCCCACAACTCGTCGCTGACCTCCCACGGCTTGCGCCGCGCCATCGTCACACCCCACAAGACACGGGATCACGTACATCTCCACCGTGCCACAAAAGGATCATTCTGCAAGGACCCCTAAGTCACCGGCATTGCGTCTAGGCGCTGTCCGGCGGATCATATAACCGTCCCGGACCTGGCTCGTTGGCATGTTCATGGGGCGGGGAGATCTCACAAATGAAGAATGGTCCCGGCTGAAGCCGCACTTGCCGAAGTCCGTGCAGCGCGGGGGTCGTTGGGAGAGTCATCGCAGGATCATCAACGGGATCCTGTACCGGAACCGAACCGAGGTGCCGTGGCGGGACCTACCTGCGCATTTCGGCAAGTGGAAGACCGTGTACGAGCGGCATCGTCGTTGGTCAGCGAATGGCACCTGGGACAGGCTCTTCGCTGCCGTCCTGGTCGACGCCGACGCGGAGGGATGTATCGACTGGTCGATGGTGAGCGTGGATTCCACCTCCTGCCGGGCCCACCAACACGCCGCCGGGGCACGCAAGAAGCCTCCACGGATACCGGGAAAAGTCGCGCGCCCCAGCAGCACCGTCCCGACGAGGGAATCGGTCGCTCCCGGGGTGGCACTGACCTCCAAAATCCACCTCGCCGGTGAGGGCGGACGCCGCTCACTGGCCCTGCTGATCACCCCGGGCCAGTGGGGTGATGCCCCGCAGCTCATCCCGGTCATGGAGCGTGTCCGTGTCGCCCGCCAGGACGGCGGGCGACCCCGGACCCGGCCCGACCATCTGGGTGGAGACAAGGCGTATTCCTCCCGCCGCAACCGCCAGTACCTGCGACGGCGCCGGATCAAGCACACCATCCCCGAACCAGAGAACCAGCGGGCCAACCGCCAGCGCAAAGGCAACAAGGGCGGCCGGCCCACCGGCTTCGACAAGGCGATCTATAAGCGTAGGAACGAAGTCGAGCGAACGATCAACGCACTCAAGGGCTCTTGGGCCGTAGCAACCCGCTTCGACAAACGGGTGTACGTCTTCCACGGCACCGTCACCCTCGCGGCGCTCAGACTGTGGCTCCGATGACACACACCTGCCCAGGTGCCACGTCCAAAGTTGCGGCGGCGCAGAGGGTGCAGGAACCACTGTCAGCGGACAACGTCGAAGATGTTCTTCTGCAGGCCGTTGGCGTAGACCTCGTGCTCGACGAGCTTCAGCTTTTGCGTGTCCTTGTCGGTGGCGCTGAAGAGGCGTTTGCCGGCGCCGAGCAGCAGCGGGAAGACGAGCAGGTGGTAGCGGTCGATCAGGCCGGCGTCCGAGAGGGCCTGGTTCAGGGAGGCGCTGCCGTGGACGATGATCGGGCCGCCCTCGGTCTCCTTCAGTGCTGCGACCTCGTCGAGTGAGCGCAGAATTGTCGTCTCACCCCAGTTGGTCACCAGGTCGCCCTCGGTGAGGGTGGTGGAGACGACGAACTTGGGCATCATATTGTAGTCGGCGAAGTCCTCCATGTCGGGCCACACGGGGCTGAATGCCTCGTAGCTGGTCCGGCCCATCAGTATCGCGGTGGCTTCCTGCTGCTCTTGGCCCTTGATGCCGAACGCCTCGGGAAGGAACTCGATGTCCTTGAAGGTCCACCCGGAATTCCGGTAGCCGGGCTCGCCGCCCGGAGCCTCCACGACGCCGTCGAGCGAGATGAAGGCGGTGCTGATCAGGGTACGCATCAAAGATTCCTCGATATCTCGTGTCCGGTTCTCAGCAGATCCGGTCGGTGCGCGATTGGACCACGCTAGCGGCTCCAGCGCACCAACTTGGATCTTTGACTGCGGATCACGGAGAAACTCATCGGTCGTCGTCCCCCTTCCCAGCAGCCTCACACCGGGGAGAGCGCACACGCGCCGGACCACTACCAGATGTTGCCGTCGGGCCTAATCCGCCGGACAGCGCCTAGCCGCGACGGCAGCGCGCTTGCCCGCCGCTACGCTGCGGCGCGCTCGGCGGCGCAGGTGGAGCGGAGGCTGTGGGTGATGAGGCCGACCGCGTCCGCGCGCTCAGCGCCCGGATGCGGTCGTAGACCGCTTCCGTGGGAGCCGGTCCGGTGAAGCTGTAGTAATCGCCAGATGTGGGATCGGGCTGGCCTCTACTCTGATGCGGTGAGCGATTATTCGATGTCAGCCAAGGATGTAGTCGCGCTTGTGGAGCGGCTCGACGCCCACGCCGTGGATGCGTGTGTTGGGGGCGGGTGGGGCGTGGATGCGCTGCTCGGGGAGCAGACGCGGGAACATTCTGACCTTGACGTATGGGCGCCGGCCGCACACCTTGAGGCGCTGTTCGTCGCGTTCGGGGAGGCTGGTGTCGACCGGATTTTCCCGTGGCCTGGTGACAGGCCGTGGAACTTCGTGTTGCACGACGGCGTTCGGCTGCGGGTCGACTTGCACCTCTACGAGCCGCTCGCGGACGGATCACTGCATTACGGATCCGTGGTCGATGGCGGTCCCTTTCCGGCTGAAGCACTCGCCGGACGTGGTTCGATTGCCGGGACTGCGGTGCGGTGCGAGTCGGCCGAGTGGGCGGTGCGCTGGCATACCGGTTATCCGGCTCGTGATGTCGATCGCCACGACGTGCCCTTGCTGTGCCGTCGGTTCGGGATCCCCCTGCCTGAGGGCTTCGGGCCGCTTGAAGAGCGTTTCCCAAGCGGCCCGGCGTAGACGTAGGTGCCCCTTCTCGATCGGTGTCTCCTCGTGCCCTACGCGGGAGGCTGAAGGTTTCTCAGTCCGCGCAGACGTCGGCATGGTGTCGGGCCTCGCGCAGCTGGGTGAGGAAAGGCAGCCAGGTGCAGGTCGCGCACCGCTGCCGGACCTGGGCAGGGGTGAACCATCCGGCAGGTCCGCACTCCGAGTCCGGGGGTGGGTCCACCGGCGGATCGGCGAGGCCGGTCTGCGTGGTGAACATCAGCGTGTACGACACCGGGAACGGGTACGGATAGCTGGCCTGCGGCCTCTCGTGCAAGGTAAAGCGTTGCCATCCGAGCAGCGTCAGCGCCTCTGCGGGTACGTGAAGCCCGGTTTCTTCGCTGATTTCTCTCGTTGCGGCCTGCCGGGCGTCCTCGTGGGGGTCGATGTGGCCGCCGGGCACGTCCCAGCCTCGTCCAGGGAGGTTGACGTGCGTCAGCAGCAGGTGGCCTCGGGTATCGGATACGAGGCCGAAGGCCGCGGTGGTCAGGTGCTGTGGTGGGTAGAAGTCTGCGCTGACCACCTCCATCAGATGCGGCACCGTGATCCACGGGGCGCTGCCGGTGGCGATTACCTTCTCCGTCATAGGTTCGCTCGCAGGGTGTTGACCAGCCTGGTCGTCGAGTACGGCGTATTCCGGTCGATCGCGTGCACGTGTGCCGCGACGTCGGCGGCGGACGCCACTTCGCTGGGGTAGGCGGAGATGCTTGCGCGTGCGGTGGCGAAGATGTGCGGACGCAGGAAGTGGATCTGGCGGTCGGCGGTGGGCTCGTCGTAGAGGAAGACGCGGTCGACGCACCTCAGAGCGCCTACCAGGGTGGCGCGTTCGTGTTCGCCGACGATGGGCCTGCTGGGGCCTTTGAGGTCCCGGACCGATTGGTCGCTGTTCACGCCGACGACCAGGAGGTCACCCAGCGCTCTCGCCTGCTCCAGGAAGCACAGGTGTCCTGCGTGCAGAAGGTCGAAGCAGCCGGTGGCGAGCACGGCCTTGTCGCCGGGCCGGCTGCTGATCCAGTCCCGGATCTCGTCGAGTGTCGCCGGGCCGGTGCTGAGGTGCGGCGCTGTCATCGCGCGGAGCCCGTGATCAGGTCCCGTGCCGGTGTCAGCTCGACCCACCGGCCGTCGTCGGCCGCCGAGGCGTAGGCGCCGTCGATCACCAGGGAGGTGGTCAACGACTCGGCCAGCAGCGGTGCTGCCTGTTCCGGGTGCCGGGTCTTGGTCAGGAAGTCGGTGAACATCGCGGCGAACCAGTCGCTGTGTCTGGGGTCGTCGAAGTTGGAGGGCAGGGTCGTGCGGTGCAGCTGGCCGCCCAGGGTGTAGCGGACGTCGTCGTTCTCCACGGTGACGCTGCCGCCGCTGCCGATGATCGAGTAGTAGCTGTTGCGGTATCCGGCCGACCAGGTCACGTCCAGTTCGATCTGGACGTCGTCGTCGCACCGGATCATCAGCATCGCGGTGTCCTCCGTGCCGGTGCGGCAGTCGTGGCGCATGGCACCGGTCAGGCAGGACACGGCCAGCGGCGTGCGTCCGGTCAGGTGGGTCGCCAGGTACACGCTGTGGGGGCCGTGGTCGCGGAGGATCCCGCCGCCGGCGATGAGCGGATCGCGCCGCCAGTGCGGGTTCCACTCGGGGACGCCGACCGCGTGGCCCTGGCGCAGGGTGCGGAAGCGGGCGCTGAGGACGTTGCCGAAGCCGGGGCTGTGCACGACCTGCTGCATCGTTGCCAGGATGGGGGCGAACTTGTAGTTCTGGCAGGGGTAGAAGACCTTGTCCGAGGCCGCGATCTGGTCGAGCAGGCGGTCGTAGCGGCCCTCGTGCGGCATCAGCACCGGCTTTTCGCACAGCACGTGCAAGCCGTCGCGCAGCCCGAGCGCGATGTAGTCGGCGTGGCTGTCGGGCGGTGTGCAGATGTCGATGAAGTCTGGGTTCTCGTGGTCGGTCATTTCCGCGTAGGTGGCGTATGCGCGCAGCCCGGCGCTGCGGGCGGCCTCCGCGCGTGCCGGTGTGGGGTCGACGACGGCGGTAACGTCGATGCCTTCGGTGTGGCGGTATCCGATGGCGTGGCCGGTCGCGATGGTGCCGTAGCCGATGATGGCGCCGTTCATGAAGTACCTCCGTCACAGAGCAGTTGGAGAAGCTGGTCGCGGTGTGCGGTGTGCTGGACGTCCGAGCGCACGAGGTAGGTGGGGCAGTTGTTGACCGCCGCGTGCAGTTGTGCCCGCATCCGTCCGTACTGGTTGGCGAAGGCGCGGTAGTCGCCGCCGCACAGGTCCAGCAGGTCTTCTTCGAGCCGGTAGACGTTGAGTCCGAAGGCGAACTGTTCGACGATGCTGGCCGCCTCGTCGGGGGGCAGTTGCTGCACGTCGTGTTCGTGCGGGGCGCGGAAGTCGGCGATCCATACGGCGCGCAGTGGCACCGGGGTGCCCGCGTGGTGGGGGAATGCTTCGTAGGGGTCGACGAGGCGTTCGCGTGGGTCGAGGGCCGCGGTATTCGCCGCCTGGTCCAGCCAGGGGCCGGGCCGCATCCGCATGGTGCTCGCGACGCCCTGGACAGCGCCGTCTGTGAGGACCACGTGTGAGTTGGTGATGAATGTCGCGCCGCTGCGGCACAGCCCGGTGACCAGGACGGACTTGCCGGCGCCACCGCGGCCGACTATCAGCGTCGCCGAGTCTCCGGCGGCGAGGGCGGCTGCTTTGAGGAAGAGTCCACCGGTGGTGGCGGTGTGGCGCAGGAGCAGGTACTTCACGACGTACGGCCAGACCAGCCGTTCCAGGTGGTCCCCCACGAGCACGATCCGGTTGCCTGAGCTGGAGATGCGCACCGGGGGGCCGAAGTGGTCGGTCACGTAATAGCCGGAGGCGAGGTTGCGGGCGCGTGCCGTGGTGTCGGCGGGCAGGCCGGGATTGACGTGCGACAGGCACCGCAGTTCTATGTCGGGCACGGTGGTGTCGGGCATCCAGGCGGCCCGGCTGAAATAGTGCAGCGCGGGGAAGTCGGGCACGTCGCTGGCAATGCGCAGGGTGAGCGGGCCGATCCGCACAACCTGATCCGTGCGTAAGGACACGGCCCCGAGCGGGGGCGGTTGCGTCATCGCCCATCCTTTCTCAGGGTGGTGCAGGCCGATCGGAAGCCACCGGGATCTGGCCGGGCGGTGTCCAGGGCGTCGATACGGTCCACCAGCGCGTGGATCGCCGTGTGCGGCGGGGGAATGGGCCCGGTGTCGTTGCCGGCGATGAGCTCGGCGACCTCGGCGACGACGAATTGCCGTTCCGCCTCGTCCACCGCGTCGGCAACGGCCTGGACCGCGTCGTCGAAGCAGCCAAGCCGGCGTCCGGCGATCAGGATCTCGGTGGTCTTGCGGTCGTAGTCGTCCGCGTCGGTGCGGCCGGCGCAGCTCAGGTAGTGCTCGACACGGAAGTTGACCAGGCCCGGATAGCGGGGCTGCCCGGTGGCGGGGTCACGGTCTGGTGAGCGGACCTGCCAGATCTGCCGGTCGGCCCTGTTATAGGTGCCCAGGTCCGGGTTGGTGATACCGCGTCCGGTGAGCACCGCCGTCACTTCCGGGCGCGGCGGGAACGGCACCGGGCCCGGGGCGTTGAGGTCCCAGGTGTCGGGATCTAGGTAGCCGTACAGGCATGCGCGGACCTGGGCTTCGGGGCACAGGACCCCGAGTTCCTCGACTCCGATCTGACCGCGGCAGTAGGCGCCCCGCTCCCTGTGCGGTACGGGGATGTCTTCGCCAGGGACCTGTGTCTTCTCGAAGTCGACGAGATGGTGTATCCGGCCGTGCACGAGGACGTTGCGGGGACTCAGGTCGCCCCAGAGGATGCCGCGCTCCAGCAAGGCGTCCATCAGATCCCGGTAGTCGCGCAGCAGGCCCGTGTGCTCGCCTGGTGCCAGCAGCATCGACTCGGCGGTTTTCCCGGGGACCCACTGCCATACGGCGTAGACGTGCCCGGATGTTCCGTCCCGGATGGTCGCGAGCAGGGGTGCGAGCCGAAGCTGCCGGTCCCTGCCGAAGGTGATGCCGCCAGCGAGCCGGCAGGCGATGGCGCGGTAGGCGACCTGTTCCTGGGCGAACCGGCCGGGTTTGGCCGGGTTGGCGCGTTTACTGATCACGCGGGTGCCGTCGGGCAGACGCCACGACTTGACGATGCCCTGGCGCAGGCGCGCGTTCGGTCCGGGCACCTCGTGCTGGCTCTCCACGAAGTCCGGGAAACCCGTGCCGAAGTCGTTCAGCAGGGAACCGATCATGGCACGGTGCCCGGGGTCAGGTACGTAGGCCCGGGTGCGGCGGTCGGTTGCCATCAGTACCTGTTCCAGGTCGCCCGTGAGACGTACCTCGGCGGTGCCTGGGCGGGCGAAGCGGCGCCGCCCGATCTCGTGGTGCAGCAGGGCGCGCTCTTGGGCGTTCCTCGTGGACACGAGGCGTTCACACAGCTGGACGACGCCATTGGGCGAGTCCGGCCGCAGGTAAAGCGCGGTGAGGCGGCAGTCTCCGGTGACCGCGCGCAGCCGGGATGCCAGCATGGCGGCGCGCGGCGGCAGCGCCGCCAGCCGCTCACTGATCAGGGCTTGGATGCCGGCCTCGACCCGGCCGGTCGTGTCCCAGGAGTATCCGGGGAGTTGATCGGTGCTGGTCATCGTCCACCCGCCTCATCCGCCGGTTGCCAGGTGGCGGGAAGCAGTACGGCCGACAGCAGCGCTCCGGATGAGTCCTGCTCGGCCACGCCGACCAGCATCTCCCCGCCCCCACGAGGGATGCGGTAGCGCAGCCGTACGCGACGCCCCGGCAGCAGGTCACAGATGTCGTGGCCGCCGACAGCGGTCAGCCGGCCGTGGGACAGGACCCACTCCGTTCCGCATCCTCCGAAGTCGACCCGGCCGCGTTCGGTCGCCGCGTCCGTTTGTTCCGGCAGGCCGACTGTGACCGTCACCCGGTCGGCGTCCCGGCGGACCGTGACCGTCCAGGGCGGCGCCGGGCGGCCAGTGTCCAGCTCGATCCGCCCTGGGAGCAGGGGCATGACGGTGGCGAGGTCGAACCAGCCGGGCCGGAGCAGCGCCTCCTCATCGACCGGGAACCGGACCCAGAAGTCCCACCACAGACAGCGGGGAAACGGGCCCGTGCTGGCCGGTACGGGCAGCGGATTCGTGCCCAGCAGCACGGTCGACGCCCAGCCCGCCCAGCCCACCGCGTCACCCGCGTCCAGGTCCTCGACCAGCGTGAGGAACCGTGGCGTGTCGAAGGCCGGGTGCTGGACCAGGGCGTGCAGGTCTGCCAGCTCGGCGAGCTTGACGTACGGCTTGGCACGATGGGACAGCGACCACATGTTGGTGAAGTTCAAGAAGGCGTGGGCGCAGAGCACGATCGTGAGCAGGCAGGGGTCGGGAACGCTGACTCGGCCCACCGTGACGGCGCCGTCCACCAGCCGCCTGTGCCGGATCCGGTGCATCGAGAGAGCACGGCGCGGCTGGTACCAAGTCTTCGTGTGCTCCGGGGGTGTGAGGTCCGCGTGCCGCACCGCACCGTACCCGGGGACCGGAACGTAGGCGTGCACGTCGATCTCGACGCCCTCACGGGTGAATTCACCGAGTTCGTGGAGGAACGGTGCCCGGGTGCGCTCGTAGCCGAGCCGGGTCAACGTCTCGATCAACGGCTCCCCGCCGGCACAGACCAGGTCGATGTCCCCACACCGCAGCAGGTGCTTCTCGCCGGTGAGCAGCCCGGTCGCGATCCCCTTCACCACCACCGGTGGCGGCTGCTCGCCGAGCGCGGCCACGATGCGCTCGACCGCACGGACGTGGGCGTCGGCGAGCGCCAGGGTGTCGGCGTGCATCGCCGCTACGGGCCCGCCGAGCCGGTCGCGCAGCCATGGCGGCCCGGTGGGAAGGCGATGCTGAAGACGGCCGCTGAGTGCATGCTGCCCGATCAGATCGAGCAACACGCGGTCGTCGAAGTCCTGGTCCTCGGGAAGGTCGTGCGCGCCGGCGGCCCACCGCAGGACCTGCGTGACGGCGCCCATCACAGCACCACGAACGCGGGGTACGGGGACTGCGGGAACCGCTGGACGCAGTGGCCCGTGAGGTCGATCGCGTTCTTCAGCGCCACGGTCTCACCGGGGAAGTCCGGGTGCGTCAGCTCGTCGAAGGCCAGGACACCGCCGGCGGGCATGTGCGGGCGCAGCAACTCCAAGCACGCGCGGGTCGGATCGTGCAGGTCCATGTCGAAGTAGGCGAGCGCCACGATCGTCTGCGGGTTGCGTTCCAGGTAGGCGGCCAGCTGCTCCGGAGCGTCGCCTTTGCACAGCTCGAACCGCTGAATGTGCGCCATCGGCGCCTCGGCCTCGTGCAGGCACAGGACCTGTTCCAGGTAGCTCTCGTAGCCGGGCGTGACGCTCATGCTGCCCGCGAAGACCCGGTCGGAGTCGCCGTCCTGGGGGGCTGGGTCGAGGAAACCGGTGAAGGTGTCAAACCCGACGATCTTCCGGTACATGTTGGTCGGCTCGTGGCGGGCACGCAGCGCGTTGAACACGGACAGGTGGCGGCCCCAGCGGACACCGAACTCGACGATGATCCCGTGGACGCCGAGGACGTGCTGGTAGAGCTGTTCGAGGGTGAGGATCTCGTTGATGCGCTGCGGGCGCATGAACACTTCGAGGTGGTCGAGCAGCGCGTCATCGGGGATCGGCCGCTCCGCAAACAGGTGCATGAGCCGGTTTCTGGTCGCCTGCTCCGTGTCGGAGGGCGCTATAAGCCGGGGTGTCGTCACTCGTGGTCTCCTCGATAGCTTCGGCCGAACCTTGTCGGCGAACTGCGAATGAATCCGTGCCGTCGACGGCGGGCAACCGCCGACGGGCAGGCTCGCGCCTCGACGTCGGTGGCGGGGCGCGCCTCCCGAAGGGAGGGCCCTTGATGCTGATCAGGCGGGTTGCGTCGCGAGCACCGGTTCGAGCTCGGCCAGCGACTGGTCACAGGCGCGCAGCGCGAACTCGATGTCCTCACAGGTGTGTGCGGCGGACAGGAACCACTGGTGACTCGGATGCAGCAGCACCCCGTGCTGCGCCGCCCCGGCGGCGAAGGCCGTGCTCATCCGCTCGCGCATGCCCGGATCGGGGTGGGTGAACTGAAGGAACGGCATCGGCGGGTACCCGACCACCCGGGCCGGCACACGACGCCGGTCGACGAGCGCCGACAGGCCCTCCTGGAAGGCCGAGCCGGCCGTCCAGATCCGCTCCAACGCGTCGGTGTCACGCAGGATCCGGATCGTGGTGAGAGCCGCGGCCATCGGGGCGGGGTCCGCGTAGAACGTCGAGGAGATCCGGGTGCGGGCAGAGGCCGAGAGCACGTCGGCCCGCCCAACGACGGCGGAGATCGGATGTCCGTTTGCCATGGCCTTGCTGAACGTGCTGACGTCCGCCTGGACACCTAGGAGTCCCTGAGCACCGGACAGGCCCAACCGGAACCCCGAGCGCATCTCGTCGAGGACGAACAGCGCCCCGTGCTCGTGCGCGATGTCGCGGATCTTGTGCAGGTGGCCCTCGGGAGCCTGCTCGTCGCCGAACGGCATCATCAGCACGCACGCCACCTGCCCGGGGTGGCGGGCGAACGCATCACGCAGCGTGCTGAGATCCGTGTAGTCGAACAGCAGCGTGTCGGCGCGTGTCGCTTCCGAAATGCCCGCCGGGATACCCGCTGCCCAGTCGTGCCAGCCGTTGTAGCCCCAGCGGATCACCTTGTCGCGCCCGGTGAAGATCCGGGACAGCCGTACCGCCGTGCTCGTCGCGTCGGAGCCGGTTTTGAGTAGATATCCCATCTCCGCGCCGGGCACCACCGAGATCAGCAGGTCGGTGAGCTCGCTCTGGCGGCAACTCCACAGCGGCGCGACACAGTTGCCGTTGCGCAGTTCGGCGATCACCGCCCCGGTCACTCGTTCATCGGCGTGCCCCAGGACGACGGGCCCGTACCCGAGGTTGAAGTCGACGTACCGCCTCCCCTCCAGATCCCACAGGTAGGGCCCGGCAGCGCGGCTGAAATAGCGCGGGTAACGGGTCCGTCCGCTCGCGCACGGTCCGACCACGTCACCTCTGGTGGCCGCCCGCGCATCCGTACGAGCACTCTGGGCGTGCCACCGGTCGTCGAGCGCCATCCCCGCGCCCTCGGCGGTGGGCCTCCGCCCAGAGGTGGGAAGAGAACCGTCCGCCGGCCAGTCCAGGGACTGCGCCAGGTGCGGAGAGGCCACGGCCTCGTAGGCGGGCACCCTGTCAGTAGATTGATCCACTTTCCTCCCCTTGCTCCTCGTTCGGTGCACGACAGAGAACCGCAAACGGGGCCGGGGGAGTAGCCGTCCGCGAGGTGTACGAAGTGCACTGGGTGTACGCACGCAACTCGGTGTACATACACCGGGTTTCACCCGCGCCAGGTGCCGGTTCGCAGCGCTTCACGCTAGCGTCGGCTGACGCGTCTTGCGCCCGGAAGGAGTGCCGTGTGGAGCAGCAGCCGGTTGGTGCAGCACCGCTTGCCGTTCTCTTGGCGCAGCTGGGGATGAAACCCGAACAACTTGCGGCGCGCATCAACGAACTGCGCGCCCGCCGCGGGTTATGGCCGCTGCACCTCAAGAGCGTGTACCCGTGGATCCGCCCGGCGCCGGTCCGGCCGGACAAAGCCAATCAAGCGGACGCACTCGCCGTGCTCTGTGTCTGGGCAGGACGTTACGTGACGGCCAAGGAGCTGGGCTGGGACGGGCCACGACTCCGTCGGCACAGTCCTGTCCGTCCATGTCTGGACACCCCTGGCGACGCCGCCTTACCCGACCTGCTCCACGAGATCAGCAAGGGAGACCCTGATTCCATGGACCGCCGTACCCTCCTCAGCGGTGCCGCTGTCACAGCGCCCGGCCTTGCACTTCTCATGTCCGGCGGGGCGCTGAGAGCCGCACAAGACGGCGACCGTCTCTCCCCCCGGCTGGTCACCGGCATCGAAAACGGTGTCCAGGAGCTACGGGACCTGGACGACACCGAAGGCAGCTCCAGCAATCTCGACTGGGCGCACGGACTATGGCAGGGCGTCGCCCGCGTCGTGATCAACGCCCGCTACCGCAATGCCGAGGCCGACCGCCTGCACACAGCCTTCGTCGAGGTCTGCGAGCAGTACGGGTGGATGCTATTCGACGCGGACCGCCACGCGCAGGCTCAACGCGTCTACCAGACCGGACTGCGGCTGGCCCGCGAGGTCGCACCGGCCGGTCCCGCCCGCTTCGCGGCGCACAACCTCCTGGCCTCTGCTGCCTACCAGGCGTCATGGCTCGGGCAGCACCAGGAAGCCAAGACGCTCCTGGACGTCGCGTCTCACGGCGATCTCCCACCCCGTGTGCGCGCGGTCATCGCTGACAGGGAAATCTTCGCTGCGGGACGCCGCGGCGACACCGATGCGCTCAGCAGCGCACGCGACCGGGGCCACGAACTCCTCCAGGACGCCGGCACAGACGGGCCCTGGTGGTCGCGGTGGCTCACCCCGCACGCGCTCGACGCGGCGACCGGCCGCGCCTGGCTCGCCGCGAACAAACCCCAGGACGCCACGCCCTACCTCAAACATCGTCTGGCTGTGACCGGACCCGCCTACCCTCGCGACTACATGCTTGCGACTCTTGACCTGGCCGACACGTATCGCGTCTTGGGCGACATCGACGCCTGCACCGCACTGGCCCTGAACACGGCCCATCTCACCGATGGCGTCGAATCGGCCCGTGCGCAGTCCCGGTTCCGAGAGGTGGCCGCCGCATTGCGCCCATACGAGGGCCATCCAGGAGTCCGTGATCTCATGCACCTCGTATAGGTCCAGGTAGCCCGGCCGTGGCGGCGTAACTGGGCCTGTGTCCATGCCCTGACCCCTGAGAGCCTCGATGGTGCGGCGAGTCGCACCGCTGAGAAGGGTAAACCTCGCGGTCCTTCTGTGGTCGGCCGGGGCGGGCTGTGATGCCGTGTTCGATCACTGTGGTGCCTCCTGCGGGGGATTGCCGGAGGTGGCTTGGCGGTCATAACGTCGCTAGTTCCGGGCGGAGGGCGATGGCATCGCGAAGGAAGCTTCGTTTCGAGTAGAAGGTGTGCTCGGCGGCCCAACCGTGGCTGGCGAGGTACTCGCAGAGCCAGATGTTGATCCTCTTCATCTCGATGAGGACCTCGTCCTGGTCGTGGTCGAGGATGCTGCGCGAGCGGAGATACTCCAGCTCGCACTGGGAAAGCACCACCTCAGGGGCCGCCAGGAGGGCGCAGCAGTCGAGGAAGATGCCGTAGATGTGTCCGGTGCGCATCGACTCGCACTGAATGTCGTAGCGGACGCGCTGGAAAGGCGGCATGGCCCGGACCTGGAGGCCCAGGTCTTCGCGCAGGAACGCCTCGAAGCGGTCGGGGGTGATATCAAGGCCAGGGGTGAGTTCCTCGCGGCGGGCGAAGGCGTCCTCGGTGAACCACTTCCGCTTGAGCACGTGCCCGGCGGTGACGGTGGGAATGAAGGAGGCGTAGCCGATCTCGGGCTCGGGGCCGGTGACGTCGAACAGATGGTTCTCGGTGTGGTGGATCTGGAACTCTTCCCGGTACTCCGGACGGCAGCCTTCCAGCTTGCCGTCGCGCAGCGCCTTGAGCAGTTCCATGGACGCGGCCCAGATGTCGGGTGCCGGGTCGAGGGTGTACTTGAACTCCAGCTCACTGCCGGAGAAGTGCTTGCGGAAGTACCGCCGGTGGTTGTTGAGCGCCGTGCCCGACTCGGCGTGTGCCGTCAGCATGGGCCCAAGCCAGCGCAGCTCCTCGACCGGGTCATGGCCGACTGGTTCTCGGGTGGTGCGGACGAAGCAGGCGTCCTCGGGGTGGAAGCGGATCTGCGCGTACGCGTGGTAGCCGCCGCCGGGGTGTTCAGCCAGGTAGCACAGCGGCACCAGGCCGGGGGCGGCCTCGGTGCCGACCAGGCCGCGCAGGGCGGGGCCGGCGATGGCGTCGGGGAACAGTTCGCCGCCGTCGATCCTGGCCGCGCCGAGCCGGGTGCCGTCGGGGTGCAGCGCTTCGGCCAAGCAGGGCCCCAGCGCGTTCCAGCGGACGATCACGGTGGTGGCCGGCCGGCACACCTCCTGCGGTGGCACCCGTACGAGCACGATCGGCTCGTCTGGTCGCCGGGGCGCGGTGCGGTTGAGGAGGTGGACGCCGCCGAGGACGACCCAGGCTCCCCGGTCCGAGGGCTGCTCATCGGGCACGCTGGTCTCCTTCGTGTGAAGCGGGCGCCATGGGTGATCGTCCTGCGGCCCGAAGGGGCCACCGCGTCGGCCGCACATCCCCGTATGGCTGCCTGCTCGTCGCTGCGACGGCGGGCCGGTTCGTCGGCCTAGGGTGGGGCGGGTGAGTCACGGTGAAGTCGATCAGGTGATCTTGGACGAGGCTGTTGCGGATGCCCGCCTCGCCGCATGGGAGTTCGACGGTGCACGGGCCTGGCTGGAGGAAGCCCGTCGGCATCCGATGGAGCCGCTGGCGGCCGAGGTGTGGGTCACCGACCCTGCTTTCGAGCACGTCCTGCTGGTCAAGCACCGCGTGCGTGGATGGGTGCCGCCCGGTGGCAAGGTGGAGCCGGGCGAGGCGCCGCGTGCGGCGGCGGCGCGAGAGCTGCTGGAGGAGACCGGCCTGCGCAGCGAGTTGCTGCCCGAGCCCGCGGCCGTGGCGGTGCGTTCCTACCGGGCCGACTGGTCTCCGACGCTGGGCCTGTCCTACGCCGCGATCGTGGGACGCGACGTACCGCTCGCCGGGGAGCAGAACCAGCCGGCGGCATGGTTCCGTCTGGACACGAGCTGGGACAGCGTCTTCCCCGAGGACCGCGAGCGGATCCGTGCGCACGCTCGCCGCCTTGCGGCCGGCCGGGCGGTCGGCTCCCGCTGAGGTAGGACCCTGGCCGCCGTTCACAGGACGGCCTCGATCCGGTCGAGGTCGGCCGAGGGCAGGGTGACGCGCTCAAGGTCGTGCAGGAAGCGGCACCACACCGGCTCCAGGCCGGGTTCGCGCTCGAACTCCTCACGGTCCAGGCACCCGTTGGCGTACGTGGCGGTCCGCAGCGCGTGCTGCTGCAGCTGGGCGGGGCGGATCCACCGAGGGGCGCGGATCTCCCGGGGCGAGGGGCACAGCGACCCAGAAAACTCGGCCTGGAAGATCCACCAGCGGTGGCCGACCGGACCGCTGGGCCTGCGGCGGCAGCGGTTGGGCCGCCACTGATCCAGCAACAGGTGCAGGTGGGTGACGTTGAGACCGACCTCTTCGGTGACCTCGTCGCGGGCTGCCTGCTCGGGGCCGCCATGCTCGTCGACGTGGCCGGCGACCGGGGCGATGCCGGCCG
The DNA here is from genome assembly GCF_042721685.1 of Streptomyces sp. NPDC058459. Lineage (NCBI taxonomy): Bacteria > Bacillati > Actinomycetota > Actinomycetes > Kitasatosporales > Streptomycetaceae > Streptomyces > Streptomyces sp. NPDC058459. The sequence goes on from NZ_JBHXLV010000138.1 coordinate 16,057, forward strand.
GACGAGTCGCCCGCTCGAACACCAGCAGGCCGCTCGGAGAGGAGATCAGTACTCCGACGCTTGCGTGGTCACAGAGGCGGGCCCCGCCGCCGAGAGCCGGGGCAGCCGGAGTCATGCCGCGGCCTCCGGCCGTTGGGCGACGACGACGAGCCAGCTCGTCACGGCCGGGGCACCGGGGGTGGTCATGGCGTAGGCGGCGTCGAGGATCTGCATCCGCTGGGCGTGGGTGAAGTCGCCCTCGGGCCGCGCGAAGACGGGAATGGACAGCCACGCCTTCTTCTCGGCCATGGTGCTGTGCTGGGCGGTGACCTCGGTGCCGACGACCGTTAGTCCGGCTGCTGACAGCTGCTCGGTGACCGTCTCCAGCGGCAGCTTCGGCGGCCCGTCCGCGTCCTTCGGCGGCGGGGTGTATCCGTGGCCCTCAGCGGCGACTTGACGGATGAGGGTGTTCAGGGAAGGCCCGGTGCGGGCGGACAGTTCGTCGGGGTGCCGGACGCCGGCGAAGCCGCCGCCGATGTTGAAGACAAAGTGCCCGCCTGGGCGCAGGATGTGGGCGACGGCCGCGAACACCGCAGCAGTATCGGTCTTCCAGATCGCGGAGTTGCACACCACGGCATCGGCGCTGTCGGCGTGGAGATGGTCGGCGAGCCGTTCGGCCGGGGCGGTGATCCAGGCCAGGCGGGCGTCGGTCAGGGTGCGGCGGCCGACACGCTGCATCGCGGCGGCGTTGTCGACGGAGACGACCCTGGCGCGGGCCGGGATCAGGTCGAGGATCGCGCGGGCGGTCGCGCCGGCGCCGCCGCACAGGTCGACCACCAGGCTGGCGTCGGCCAGATGGCCTCGGCGGGCGAGGTCGCGGCTGGTCGCGTCGTACATGGGGTGGTCGCGGGTGAAGGTGTTGTACGCCTCGGCGTTGGTGTCCTCGTCCCAGCCGAGGATGGCGTCCTGGGGTGCCATGTTGCTGTGGCCTCGCTTCTCAGGGCGGCCCGGGAGTGCAGGCCGGGCGTTCGGACAGGTCAAAAGAGCACGGACTGTACGACGGCGGGCGGTGAGGAGAACTGGGCGCCGAGGACGATGCGGCGGCCCTTGAGGGCGCCGAGGTCGAGCAGGTAGGGCAGTTGTTCACCGTCGTCGTCGAGGGTGGCGAGGACCTGGGAGCCGAGGCAGGAGAGCACCGTCAGCCCGTGCTCACCGGAGCGTGGGTCGTGCGGGTACAAGGCGCGCCCGGTCTCCGGCGTCCGCAGCAGGTCGCCATCGCCGGGCGGCGTCCACGGCTCCGGTGCGGCCGGGACATTCAGGCCGCTCAGGGCCTCGGTGGCGCGGTCGAGGTGCTGTTGGTGGGCGGCGCCGGCCGGGGCGAGGTCGCGCAGCTCGGCCAGGGCCGTCAGCTTGGCCGCGGCTCGCACGGTCTGCGTCAGGTCGAGGTGGCGGGTGAGGGCATCCTCCAGGAACCGCACGGCGCGACCGTCAGCACTCTGGGCGAGGTAGGTGGCGATCAGGGCACCCTGTTCGTCGAGGCGGGAGCGCTTACGGGGATCGGCCGCGGTGCCGATCTTGGTGGTGCCGTCGGCGAACGTCGCCAGGTACAGCCAGTGCGGCTGGGCCATGTACGCCGCCAGGGCGTCGGGAACGTGCCCGCCGGAGTGGAACCGGTGGGCGAAGCGGAAGTCGTCCCGCCCGGCGCAGGCCGGGCACTGTCCGCCGGCCTCGGCCGGGGCCCGGTCAGGGCAGGCGACCGCCTCGACGCGGACGCGGTCGGCGAACCGGTACCGGCCGGTGCACCACCGGCC
>NZ_JBHXLV010000139.1:0-17569 GCF_042721685.1 Streptomyces sp. NPDC058459
GGTACGGTGCCCACCGCCACCGCACCGGCGGCCGCCGACGCCGGCGACTCGGGCCGCGCGCCCGCCCGGCCCGTCGACAACCGCGCCTGGACCACGTACCGCGACTGGCGCGGCGGCACCGGAAACGGCGTCCGGACCGTTCCCGGCCGCCGCCCCGGCATCGCCGTCGGCGCCCCGGCGGGCCGCACCGACTACACCGACCCGCACACCGGCACCACCGCCGCCTGGGAGTACGCCACCTGGACCTCCCCGCTCCACCGTCTCCGGGTGCCCGCCACCGAGCTGATCGCCTCCTGGAACGCCGACACCCCGGCGGGTACCTGGCTCCAGGCCGAACTCCAGGCGACGTACAGCGACGGCACCGCCGCGCCCTGGTACGTGATGGGCCGCTGGGCCGCGGGCGACGAGGACATCAAGCGCACCTCGGTGGACGACCAGGGCGACGGCAGAAGCTCGGTGTGGACCGACACCTTCGCCATCGACGACGCGAGCACGGGCCTGCGCGCGGCGGCGTACCGGCTGCGGCTCACCCTGTACCGGACGCCGGGCACCCGCCGCACCCCGACCGTGTGGCGGGCCGGCGTGATGGGCTCCGACGTCCCCGACCGCTTCACCGTCCCGGCGTCCACCCCCGGTCTCGCCCGCGAACTCGTGGTACCCCGCTACTCGCAGGAGATCCACAAGGGCCAGTACCCGCAGTACGACAACGGCGGTGAGGCATGGTGCAGTCCGACCTCCTCACAGATGATCATCGAGTACTGGGGCGGCCGGCTCACCCCGGAGCAGCTCGCCTGGGTCGACCCCTCCTACGCCGACCCGCAGGTGGACCACGCGGCCCGGTACACCTACGACCACCAGTACACCGGCTGCGGCAACTGGCCCTTCAACGCCGCCTACGCGGCCACCTTCCCCGGCATCCAGGGCGTGGTGACCCGGCTGGCCTCGCTCACCGACCTGGAGACCCTGATCGCGGCGGGCATTCCCGTCATCACCTCCCAGTCCTTCCTCAAGACCGAGCTGACCGGCGCCGGTTACGGCACCTCCGGCCACCTGATGACCGTCATCGGCTTCACCGCCGCCGGCGACATCATCGCCAACGACCCGGCCTCCCCCGGCGACGCCGAGGTACGCCGGGTCTACAACCGGCGCGAGTGGGAGAACATCTGGCTCCGCACCAAGCGGTACGACGCGGAGGGCAAGGTCAGGAGCGGTACGGGCGGGGTCTGCTACATCTTCTGGCCGGTCAAGTCAGCACCAAGTCAGCACCGCGCGCTGCAGGCACTCGGCCTGGTGTGAGCATGTGCGGCCCGACGGCCGTCTCGACGACCTGACGGCAGCGCTCCTGGCCGTCCTGCGTGAGGTGGCCGTACCGGTCCACCGTGACCTTGATCGAACGATGTCCGAGCCAGCGAGACACCTCGTGAATGGACACCCCGTTGGTCAGGGCCACGGTGGTCCATTTATGCCGCAGGTCGTGCGGGTTGTATGCAGGAAGCTCGAGCCGCTTGATGGCGCGGTCCCACGACTTGCGTAGAAGATCGGGATACGGCATTCCGCCGCTCGCATTGCGGATCGGAAGCCGGTCGATGAATGGCTCCAGGGAAGCGGGAACGGGTATATCCCGCCACTCACCCTCTTTCCGATGCTTCAGTGGGGCGTATTTCGGCGTGTACTTTCCGGAGGTGTCTTTGTAGCGAATCACCTGTCGCCGGATTCGCAGGGTGCCGTCGCACATGTCCTCCGGGAAGACTCCCAGAGATTCCCCTATACGAAGTCCGCAGCACGTCATGAGCCATATCGCCGGAGACAGGCGAGGTCCGATCTCGTTGGCGATGGCGGTTATCTCGTCGAAGCTGGGAAGTTTCCTGTCGTCGACAGGAATGACAGGGTTCTCCAGCTTCTCGGCCTGCGTCATGGGATTCACGGGAATCCGCCTGTGACGCACAGCGTGGGAGAACAGCGCCGAGAGGGCTATGTGCCGGGACTTGATGGTGTTGAGGGCCGCCCCATCCCGGCGCCAGCGTGCGTACAGACCCTCGATGTCCGCCGCGGTGACCTGCGAGATCATCTTGCTCCCCAGGTGGGGGACCACGTGGAGGCGGACGATGCGCTCGTACGACTCGAGGGTGCCGGCGGAAGCGGTCTTCTTCGCGAGCCAGTCGTCCGCGTACCGGCGGAGCGACACCTTGCCGGCGTCGGGGTCGACGTAGATGTTCTCGCGCTTGTCGCCTTCCATCTTGGTGGCGAAGTCGACCGCGTCCTTCTTCCGGGCGAACGACTTCTCCCGCTGACGCCCGGTGCGTCCGCCCGGCTCCCTGTAGCGGACGGTCCACCGCTTGCCGGACACGGCAGAACCGTTGTCGATGATTTGAGCCAACCTGTTCACCCATCTCTGCTCACACGGCCGTTGGTCGTGTTCTTTGGTATGGGTGGTGTTGTAGTCGATTTTTCCGGCCGCGCCAAATCCTTGGGCGCGAGAGGATTTGACGACCTGCGTCCTGTTGGATTGGCGGCTGTGATGGTGGCTGAACGGAAAATCTGCCGACGCTCGAAGACTGCCCGAGAGTGAATCGTCTGCGAGGGCGAAATGGTGCCATTCAATGGAACGGGGTCCAGCGGCGCCGTGAGCAGACTCAGGGACGGTGGTGTGCCTTGCCACAACCCTGTTGGCGCGCGAGGGCACAACCCGGAACCCGGTCACGGACCGACCTGGTCGGCTGCGGGGTGAGCTCGGCACACGTCCTCTGGTCGGTTGCCGTGGCCTGTCGGTGGCGACCAGGGTGGGCTGGAGGCGGTGGGCCGGTGAGGGTCAAGCTCAAGGACGGTTGCACCGTCATCCGAACGGACATAGACCCAGTCCTCGGCCTCTCGCTGAGCGAGGCGCTCCCATCTCTCCGCGGCGCGGCCTGTCAAGGGGGTCAGCAGCACTTCGTTGGTTCCCGCATCTTCGCTCATGCGGCGCAGCGCGGTGACACGGCTAGCGAGTTCCGTGAGGGCAGCGCTGCGCTGAGTGCCCAGCGCGTCGGCAACCGCCTTGGTCAGTCCGGATTCATCCTTGTTCACCGCACGAGACCTTAGCGGCATGTTCCTTTACCGCGTCGGGCGTTGATGTGGCTTACGGGCAGGTAGGAATGGCCCGCCCGGTTGGAGGAGCTCCGAGGCCGGCCTCCGACAGCATGGGCTACATGGTGCCGGGTCCGGTTCTGGCGGTCGGCGGCAGTACCCGGGCGGGTTCGGATCAGGCGGCCGGGTGCACTCTCGCAGGGGACTGAGGGAGTGGGCCGGTTGGCGTGTATGAATCCGTAGACCGGACGAGGAGTTCCCAGCTATGGGGAGGTTCACGTCATGCGTGGCCAGGGCATTGTTGATCCACTGGGGAGCAGCCTCGTGGACTAGGTCGTGGGCATCCTCGAAGTGGATGGTGCGGCCGGTGAAGACGGTTCCCCAGGAAGTGGGTGTAGGACATGACTGCGGGCGAGCGGGAATGGACCGCCGATGCTACGCCGGTAGAACGGCTCTGCTGGCGGCGCGGCTGACGTGATCACGGATCACCTTGGCGGACACGTAGGAGAGCGCCTCTGTTAGCGAGTCAGTCACGGAGGCGAACTGGTCCTCCTGTTGGCGCAGGTGGTCGTCAAGGAAGCAAACCACGGGCCCCGTCGCAGACTGCCTGACCCTGCGCACGTACATCACGGTGAGGGAGAAGGCCCAGCACGCGTGGAGGAAACCGTAGATGGGGCGCGGAGCGCCTCGCCAGGGGGAGAAGAAGGTGACGTCGGCGGGGAGGTGCACATCGTGTGCGGCCAGGGCGTCGTTGAGCCAGTTGTGGGCGGCCTCGTGGATCAGGTCGCGGGCCAGGACCTCGGGGTGCGCAGTGCAGTCGGTGAAGACGGTGCCCGGGAGGCGGGTGAGGGCCCAGCTGTGGAGGGTCTCGTCGAGTTGGCGGCGATTGAGCAGGCAGATGACGGGGGCGTGTTGGGTGAGCAGGGTGCCGAAGCCGTGCTCGGTCGCGGAGGCAAGGGCGGCACGAACGAGGCGATGGGCCTCGGGTGGGGCAGGGTCGGTGTCGGGGCCAACGAGGTAGTACGCGGTTTCGGAGATCTCCGAGCGGAGCAGGTCCGCGGGGCGCGGGCTGACCACGATGTGCTGGCCGGCCGACAGGTGGGTCAGGTCTCGGACCGTCGTACGGCGGTACCAGGCGAGGCGGTCCGCGTCCCGGGCGCGCGCCGCGTGTTCGGCGCCTTCGAGTAGGTGGTGGGCCACGGAGTAGTCGAGAGCGGACGAGCCGAGGCGGTTGCCGAGCACGGAGGCGATGCGGTTGGTCCGTAGGCGCTGGTGGTCCGCGATGCCACTGAGGGCGACCAGGGCTTCCGGGGAGAGAGCGCTCATCTGGGGCTCCGGGAGTGGAACGGGGCCGGACCGGGACGGGCCCGGCCCCATGGCGGGTCAGGACACGGTGGTGGGCTCAGCGGCGTCGGGCTGCACTGTGGTGGCCAGCCAGGTCTCGGTGGCCGCGTTGGAGGTGTGCGCGGTGGTGCGCACGGGGTCGCTGTCACGCAGGGACGCGACCGCCTCCAGGAACTCGTCGAACCTCTTGTCTTCTGCCACTGCTCGCTCTCTCCTCAGGTAGGGGCGGTGGGTCGGGGCGAAGGGCTGGTGCGGGCGGGCCGCGGGGGCCGGTCACGGATCCATGGCTCCTTACTCGGAGACGAAGAGCGTCAAAAACTTACGAACGCGGCCGGCACGGACCGGTTCGGTGCCGTGGACGAGCTGGCTGCCGAAAACCACGAGAGTGCCGGGAGAGGGGGCGACGCACCATCGCGTGCGCGGCATGCTGCGAAACCAGGGAGAGGACATGTCCGTTCCGTCGTGCGCGAAGCGCATGCCCGGGGCGTAACCCGACCCGGTCGGCGCCTCGTCGGTGGTCCAGGCGGCGTCGCTGCCCGTGGTCTCCGCGTAGAACGCCCCTCCTGTGTCCTGGATGTCCGTGAGCGTGACCGTCGCGGCGGCGATCTGCCGAGGACGGGCGAGGGGGTCGGGGGCGATGCCGTCCGCATGCGGGGTGATGTACTGGCCGGCGCCGTACTCGAGGTAGATCCACGGCCGGTGGCCGGTGACCGACGGCAGGGTGCGCGTGATGGCGGCCATGTGGAGCTTGAGGGCCTGGTCGAGGAGGGAGGTCGCCTCGTACGGGATGTCGGTCATCTCGATCCGACCGACTGGCTCGTAGACGTCCTGCGCCTCGGCGGGGGAGTGACCGGGGATCTCGTGGATGGTTGTATGGCGGTCCGCGCCGTACCGGTCGCGCCCGAGGGGGTCGAGCGCGTCGTCCATGACGTCGTTGAGGCGCTCGATCTCGTTCGGCTTGAGGAAGCTCTCCACGGTCCGGATGGACAGCGTCTCGGCGATGTGGATCACTGTTCGCCTCCATCGTTGGAGTGGGCTTCGGTCGCGCAGGCGCAGAGGGTGGACGGCGGGGCAGAGGCGGCTTCGGCCAGGGCCTCCGTGAGTACGTGCACGGCCTTGGTGAGGTCCTCGAAGTACTCGGCAGGCGTGGTGCCGGCAGAGGGTACGAGATGGAGGTCGAGCGTCGGATACACCCGGCCGGTGGTCCGGCACGTGAGCTCGTTGCGGCCGAGGACCAGCGAACACGCTCCGGGCAGGGAGGACTCAGCTCGGCCGGTAGCACGGCACAGGCGCGCCGCTGTTCGCGCGTACTCGGCGCGGTCGCGCGGCAGGATGCCGACCGAGAGGAACCGGGGCTCGGCTCCGGGGAGATCGGCGTAGGCGTGGCCCTGGCAGCTGTCATAGGTGACGATGTTCCAGCCCGCGGTGAGCGCGTCGACGACCGGGCGGACGCCGGGCTCGATGCCCTCGTACCACTGGGGGTGTCGCGGGTCGAGATCGTCCGCCTCGTGAATGCCGGGGAGGCCGACCGTGTTGATGTTGCCGTGGGCGCTTACCTGGAGGCATGCTGGCGGGCGCGGTGCGGCGAGGTCATCCCAGCGGGCCAGGAACGCCCCGACGTGGTGCATGTCGTTGGGGCGGACGGGACGCCAGTGCAGCCGGGGACAGGAGGCACCGGGCGGGAGATCCGGCTGGGCGAGCAGTGCGGCGACGCCGTCGATCAGGCGCATGCGGTGGTCGCAGTACGCGTCTTCGTCGCCTGCGGCGGCGAAGCGGAGGCGGACCGCCGGGCAGCCCGCGCCGCAGGTGTCGCGGTAGTCGCAGGTCGTGCACTTCGTGATCAGGGAGCGTGCCTGCCGGAGCAGGGGAGAGTTGCCCTGGGCGCCGGCCACATCCGCCTCAGCGTGTACGTCACCGAGCGCGGCCAGGCCGGCCAGCGGCCAGGGCAGCTCGTCACAGCTTCCCAGGCGGTCATTGGGATAAAGGGTGAGGACGTGGTCGCACTTCAGGTCGGAGAAGTGACAGGAACGGGTTTGTAGACCCTTCAGGCGGCGGATGACGGAGACGACGGGCTCCAGCTTGACGCGGCGGAACAGGTTGTCGGCGACCCAGTGGCGGGCGGCCTCCAGCACGAAGTCGGCGTACTGACGCGGCGTGACGGCCCAGGCCGGGCCGGTGGGGCCGATGGCCCGTCGCTGGAGCGCCCGGCTGGTCGGCGTGCGGGATCCGGCCACCGTGGTCGACCGGGTGACCGCCGCGTCGAAGCACGGCACCAGGCTGACCGTCGTCACGGCGGGAAAGGAGGCGAGGTGCTCCATGACCTCGGAGGCCCGGCCGAGGACGTATGGGGTGACGGCGCAGATGACGCCGACGCGGCGTTCCCGACGGCCGAGGAGTTCCAGGGCTTCGACCACTCGGGGGTACGTGGGGCTGCCGTCGTAACCGACGCGCCACGAGTTTCCGAGCGCGTCCCCGTCGAGGGAGATGCCGATCTCCAGCTGGGGGCAGCGCCGCTCGAACAGGTCCAGCCAGGCGTCGTCGAGCTGGAGGCCGTTGGTCTGGAGGCTCACGCGGATGACGTTCGGCTGTGCGGCGAGCGCGTCCAGGATCTCCGCGATCCGTTCCCGGCCGGCGGTCAGAGGCTCCCCGCCGTGGAGTTCGACGCTGAGCGGACGCCCGGAGAAGATCGAACCGAGGCGGTGGACCTGTTCCGCGCTGATCCGGGCGCCGCCCGGTGACTCCTTGCGCTTCTCGAAGCAGTACAGGCAGTCGATGTCGCAGGTCTCGCCGCGGAGCTTGAGGATGACGGAGACGGCCGTGTCCGGCCCGGTGCTCGACAGCAGGGCGTAGAGACTCTCCAGGTCGATGGAGGCGGTGCGGGTGACGGGCATCAGAGGACTCCGGAGGAGGAGGGGCGCGGTCTATGCGCCATCGGTGGAGACCGTGGACAGCCACCCGACAAGCTGTCCGCCGGTGATGGGGATGTGGACGTCGCCACGGCGAAGGAACCACCCGTCGGCGTACCGCTTGGGCAGCCAACCGGCGTCAGGGGCACCACCCAGATTGGGAGGCTTCTGCAGCGGGTCGTCGACGGGCCAGCAGTCCAGAAGCGCTCTCGTCACGCCTCGCTGAACCGGACGGAACCACTCCCACGTCTCTGCGCGAGCCGGGTCGATCGACGGGCGGGGCTGCGCTTCGGCAAGCAGCGGCAGCCACTTGTCGCCCAGGACAGGGTGGCCGGCCGCCGCGCAGCCGAGCGCGGTGAGGCAGGTCTCCAGCTTTCGGCACACGACGTCGGCCGATTCGGCCAAGCCGTCCTCGACGAGGCCGGTCAGGTCCTCCGCGAGACTAGCCGCAACCTCGGCCTGGTCGGCGACCGCCCAGCATCGGTAGCCCTGGCGCTCCCCGGGATCGAGCACCGGATCCCAGCGCCCGGAGCCGTACGAGAGGGCGGTGCGCAGACACATGAGGTCGTGCATCGAGGCGCGTACCCGGCGGAACGATCCGAGGTCGTCGCGGCGCACGTCGAAGGAGCGGAGCAGGTGACGGAGTTCCTCGGCCCGCTGCGGTGCCGTCGCCTGGAGGTCGATACGGACGCCGTCCACGATGCGCGACTCCCACGCCGGAAGGGCGCCGTCCACGATGCCACGCAGGTCGAGGTCGCTCGCCGCGTGGGCGAAGCCGCAGGCGAGGGCTCCCTCCAGCCAGACCTCGCGGGCCTCGCCGGAAGCGACCAGCGCCTGGGCGACTCTGTCGGCGATCTCCCGGCGCAGTCGTGCCGATGGGTTCACCGGTGGCCTCCTTCGATCAGGATCTTGTTGTCAGCGGTGATCTCCTTGAGGAGATCGATGGCCCATCGGTCGAGCGCGCCGCGCACGTCGGAGCGCTGGGCGCCGATGTGGGGCGAGGCCAGGAGGTTGAGCGGCGTCGTGGAGCCGGTGAGGAGCGGCAGGTGCTCCCGCTCGACTGGGTCGAGGGCGAGGCCCGAGAGCCTCCCATCCGCTAGCGCCCGCAGGCAGGCGGCGACGTCGAGGGTCTCCAGCCGCCCTGCGCAGATGAGTAGAGGTCGCTGCGGAGCGACGCGTGCCAGGAAGTCCTCGCCGATGAGCTGTTCGGTCGTGCGACGCAGCGGCAGAGCGATCACGTGTACTTGCGACTGCTCCACGAGGGCTGTCGGCGACAGCTCCCGCAGACCGGGAGGGTTCGACGGCCACGCGGCGAAGGCCGTCCCGCCCATGAAGGGGGCCAGGGCCCAGTCGGCGGCCAGCCCCACCGGGCCTGCGCCCCAGATACCCGCGGCCAGGGTGCCGAGTGACGCTCCCATGCACGCCTGCTTCTCGTGCCGGCCGAGCAGGAGCGCGTGCTGCCCCAAGGGGATCCGTCGGGCCAGGGAGAGGGCAGTGGCGAGGACCCACTCGCCCACGGCGTCCGCGCCGGCCTCGGCGTTGCGGTGCAGCGTGATGCCACGGTGCCGGAGGGCGCTCACGTCGATGTGGTCGATGCCGGAGCCGGTCCGTACGACGTGCCGCAGGTTAGGGAGCGCGTCCAGCTCTCTCTCGCCGAGACGGACGCCGGAGCGCAGGACGAGCACGCCCGTGTCGGCGGCCGGAGGCGAGTCCAGGTCCGGCAACTCGTGTACGAGGACATCGGGCAGGGTGCGGCGGATCGCGCTCGCGTCCGCCGCACCGCGCAGCACCAGGACAGCGCTCATCCGGGGAACTCCGGCTTCTTGTACCGGCCGAAGGCGAGATCGCCCTCGCCGACGACGACGGTCACGGGCGAAGGCGCGCCGAAGTACACGTCACAGGCGCGCTTCACCCCCGGGAGTCCGTCCCAGGCGCGTGGATTGACCTTCGTGTCCGCGTAGTCGTCGACGAGCAGCACACCTGTCGGCATCAGGCGGGTGACGCAGTGCGTGAGTCCCGTGAGGGTCGAGTCGTAGAAGTCGCCGTCCAGGTAGACGAACGCGATCTCGTCGGGCAGCTCCTTGGGAAGGGTCTCGTCGAACCACCCCTGATGGATGACCGGCGCCGGTCTGCCCCAGGCCTCGTGCGTGGCGCGCACGTCGTCCGGGGACGACCGGAGCTCGCCCGCCGCCAGATGATCCGAGTCCTCGGCACCGGGCGCGGGCATGCCCTGGAAGGAGTCGTAGACGTGGATCTCGCGGTTGTGGTCGCCCAGCGATTCGAGCACGCTATGGATCCAGAGGGCCATCGCGCCCCTGTAACAACCGAGTTCGACCACCGGTCCCGGCAGACCGCGGGCGGTCAGGTCGGCGACCTCGTCGGCGATCACGCTGAGCCGGTCGGCACAGACCGTGCCGGCGTGCTCCCGTAGCAGCCACTCCCGCAGATCCTTCAGCATCGGATCCATGAAGGTCACCACCTGTCCACGAAGGGGTCGGCGAGCTCCCCGTTCAACGCCGCCGACAGCGGCCGGTTGATCCGGGGCAGCAGGTACACGTCGCCCAGACGTTTCAGCGGAACCCACTCGAAGCCCACCTGGATGGGGTCCGGCGGTTCCGGCATGCGCGGCTCGGCGTCGTCCACCTGCTCGGCGAGGAAGTTGAACTGGACCTTCTGTACGTCCCCGAACTCGCCCTGCCACGACTCGGGGACGTACTCGACGACGCACAGCAGACGCCGGGCCACGACCTGGAGGCCGGTCTCCTGGGCGACCTTGCGGTTCACGGCCTGGCGCAGGTCCTCACCAACCTGGGCCTTGCCGCCGGGAAGGTTGTAGTGGAACCCGGCCTCGTCGTCGTACGACAGCAATAGGACGGCGCCGTCGCGCACGATCGCCGCCTTCACGGACACGCTGATCCGAGGCAGCTCGGCTGTCAGAGGCACGACAGCGCCTCCGGTTCGCCGACGCGCATCAGGTCGCCGACCTCCGCGAGGGACCCCGCGACGGTGGAGCGGAAACTCCCTTCGCGCCGGAACTGACGGGCGGCGGTGCGCATACCCGCGAGGGCGGCACGGCTGAGCTGGTTCGCGTAGATGCAGAGGTGGAAGCCGGCCTCGCCGAGCTCGGCGGCGCTCAGGTCGGGGAACGCCGTAGGCACGCTGACGAGCGGTACGCCGTGACTCCACGCACGTCCGATGGCCCGCGCCTGATCACCGGTCGCGTCCTTGGAATGGATGAGTACCGCATCCGCTCCGGCTTCGGCGTACGCTTCAGCGCGGGCGATCGCCGTGGCCATGTCCTCGCCGGCGATCAGTGCCTCGGTGCGGGCCACGACCACGAGGCCGTCACCGGCGACCTTCCGTATGCGCGCCACCTGCTCGCACAGAAGGTCCCGATCGGCGAGGTTCTGGGCCCGGTGGGCCGCGAAGCTGTTGCACTTCGGGTACGCGCTGTCCTCGACACACACCGCCGCGGCTCCGGCGCGCATCAGGTCGGACGCGAACCGCTCCGCCGTGCGCCCCGAGCCGCCCGCGTTGTCGATGTCCACGATGACGGGCAGCTCGGTGACACGGCCGAGCGAGGCGACCACGTCGGACAGGTCCCGGGGGCCCAGGACGTTGGCGTCCGGCAGTCCGGAGGCCGCGGACACCTCCAGACCGCTCACCCACAGGGCGTCGAAGCCCGATTCCGCCGCGACATGCGCGGCGAGCGCGTTGATCGCACCGATCGCCAGGAGCGGGTGCTTCCGCTCGCTGGCGGCGAGGGCCTCACGCAGATGCATCGCCTTCGTGCCGTCAGTCATGAGTCCCTACCTCCTTCCGTACGGGCGGCGAGCGACGGCACCAGCTGCCGTTCGCGCAGTACGTCCCAGGCGGTGAGCAGCACCTCGGACCGGGGCCGGCGGGCGTCCAGGCGGACCACGTCGCCGAGGAGCGGGAACTCGTCGGGCTTCGTGACCACGGCCTCGTAGGTCTCGCGAACCCGGCTCTGGACGTTGTGCACGTCCCAGTCCGCCCGGACGGCGTCACCCTGGCGGGCCTGCGCCCGGCTCATCGAGGCGTCGGTCTCCAGGTCCAGGACGAGCGTGAGATCCGGGGCCGCGGTGAGCTGCGCGGCCAGCACCTCGTACGTCTCCGACACCCTCATGTCGTGCTTCACGGCGAAGAAGGCCAGCTCGCTGAGGAGCCACCGATCCGCGATCACGGGCCGGGCCTGCCGCTGGGGGAGCACGAGGCGATCCAGCGTGGCCCGCTTGTCCGCCGAGATCGCGGACAGGTAGGCGTCACGGTTCCCGGCGTTCGGCTGGTACTTGCCGATGACGATGGTGGCGGCCTGGTCTGCGGCGAGGAAGTTGGTGGTGAGCATGCAGAGCGGGGTGACGCCGTAGAGCCCTTCCCAGAGACGGAACAGGCCCTTGCGCAGCGTCGTCTTGCCGGTGCCGTCGAGCCCCTCGATGACGATGAACGGATAGCGGTGGTTCATTCGACCTGCCCCGCTCCCGTGCCGCCGGCGTACTTGGTGAAGCGACCCCGCCAGCGGGCCGTGGTGGACACCAGGTCCACCAGCCGCAGCTCCGCCAACTCGTCGATGAGGCGGGGCAGCTCGGGCTCGGCGCAGATGCCGGCCTCGATGGCCCGGCAATACGCGGCGCGGACGTCCGGGTCGTCGTCGGAGTTACGCAGCGCCGCCTCCAGCACCCGCGTGGCCATGCCGTGGGCCACGACGCTCACCGCGGTACCCAGGGCCTGCTCATGGAGCGGGCTCGGGTGCGGCTCCAGCGTGATGTGGTGCACCCCGCGGTGGCGGATGACCGTGAAGAAGCCCACCCACCACGCGGCGGCGCCGCTGACAGCGGTCACGGCGTCGGACCAGGCCATCCCGGACTGCTCCGCGAGGATGCTCTGGGCGGCGGCGTCGGCGGCGCGGTGAAGCGCCCCGCGCTGGTTCCGCGACTCCGCTCCGTGCCGCTGGGGCAGCTCCCACCAGAAGTCGAGCCCGGCGTCCTCCAGCAGCGCCATCGCGGACCCGTCGCCTGCCGGCAGCCGAGACGGGCGCTGGGCCAGCACGGAGACATCGGAGTCCGGCACGTCCGGCAGCGCCTTCTCCTCGGCGACGGCGGCCCGCCATTCGTCGAGATGGAGATGGAGCCGCTGGGTCAGCAGCCCGTCCGCCAGCGTCTGCCAGGCATGGGCCAGCGGCGGCGAACCGGGGGGCCGGAGCGGCAGGGTCAAGGAGGTCACAGGTCGGATCCTCACGTCCGGGGAGTCGCGGCACGCGGCTCCGGTCGGTGGTGCTCCACCACGATGGCCGCCACGAAGTCCCACGCCTATGAGTGTTTATGAGCCCCACCAGCGGAACGTGTCCGGGCGTTCGCAGAGCGAGAGAGAATGCCGACCATGGTCGACAGCGGACAGCGGCGGTGTGCGCGCTGTGGTGCCCTTCTCAGTCGCTTCAACGCCGGTACACGATGCGCCTCGTGCCAGGACGGGTCGGCGGCCCGGCGGGCCGACCCGGCTTTCTGGCGTGATCCGACGGTCCGGCGAGCCGTGGCCGCATGGGAACTCGGCACCGTCGTCAAGCTGTTCAGGAAGCACACGGGCCTCTCCCAGGCCGGTGTGGCGCGGATGGTCAGCATCGACCAGGCCGAGGTCAGCAGACTGGAACGCGGACTCAAGCAGATCCGCGACCGAAGGCAGTTCGTCCAGTGGACCGATGCGCTGGGAGTTCCGGAGGAGCTGCTCGGGCTCCTGCCCGCGGCCGATCCGCACATCTCAGACGCCACGGGCCGACCGGGATCCGCGGATACCAGGGGCCATGGGTACGCGGCGCTACCTGAAGGTCCGGGCCAGCTTCTGTTACCCGCCGGTCGGTCCGTCTCGACGACGGCGATTCCCGTGCTGACCCTTCCCGCGGCCTCCTTCCTCGGGGACAGCCTGAGAGTCGACTCCCGCCCGGAGCTGGATGCCTGGCGCACGATGCCGATGCGCGCGCTCGTCGTCGCGAACCGCACGGTGGACGGGGCGGTCCGGCAGTTCGTCACCGATGCCCGACCGAGCGGTGTACGCACCACCGCCTCCGACCCGGTCGACATCCCCGCCGCGTACGAACTGGACGACCTGACTTACGGCATCCTGTGGGCCGTGTCGGGATTCGAGGCGGCACTGCTCGGCGACGACCAGACCCTGCACACCTCGCTGGCCTCGCTCACCGCTTCCCCAGGTGCGCCAATCGCCTCCGCTCAGGGACTGACCGAAGTCTCCCGGATGCTCATCGGCTCGGAGACCGCAGCCCGGTACATCCTGGGCCACCGTGACCACCTGGGCGACGCACCCGTCTTCTGGACCAGGGAACAGCGCGGTGAGGAGGCCGCCACGTGGCTGTTCTTCCGGCACAAGTACCGCTACCTCGAACGAATGGCACCCCGGCGACCGGGCGGTACCAGTGGCCGGGGGTTCTGCGTCCCCGAGACGGCGGTCGCCGCCTCGCCGGCGTACGAGCGCGTTCTGCTGTTCCTAGCCATCGCGCTCATGGAGTCCTTCGGCATCCGCACCTGGGTGACCGATGACGGAGGATTCGCCCACACCGACGGCTTCGCGCTCTCCCACGGGCGCCGCGCCGTCATTGCCTCATGGGTACGGACCGATGGAGCGTCCCACCTCGCGGTCACCGCGCGGCCGGGAGCCCTGCGGGCGTTCGCCGATGTGACGGGCCACGTCAGCCACCGCTCGGCCACGGCGGCCGAGCAGGCCGGACAGCGCCTCGCGGCAACCGCGGAGTACCTCGGCCTCGACGCCTCCTGGCTCGGTCGCCGGTGCGCACAGCTGTCGGCCGTCGGCACCGAGCGGCTCGCCCGGCCGCGCAGCCGGCTGCTCGGCCTCGAAGGGCTGGAGGCCGCCTGCCGGTTCGTGGCCGAGCAGCTGGTGATCATTCCGCGTACCCGGACGGCGCCGACCCGATAGCCTGCGTGAACCACTCGCGAGGCCGCGCTCGGCGGCGTCCGGTCAGGGGAGCAGGGGATATGACGGAGTCGGTCAGGAACGTGGCGGTCTTCTCCCTCGGCGGCACGATCGCCATGACCACGGATCCCACCACCGGAGGCGTCGTACCCGCGCTCTCGGCCCACGAGCTCCTCGCCGCGGTACCCGCCCTGGCCACGAGCGGCATCGGCCTCAAGGTGCGGGACTTCCGCCGTCTGCCTGGCGCCTCCCTGACCTCCGAGGACCTCACCGCCCTGTCTGCCGCGATCGCGGCGGAGCTGGAGACCAGAGACGTCGCCGGAGTCGTCATCACCCAGGGAACCGACACCATCGAGGAGACCGCCTTCCTCCTCGACCTCTACCACGGCCACGAGCAGCCGGTCGTCGTCACCGGCGCGATGCGCAATCCCACCCTGCCCGGCGCCGACGGTCCGGCCAACCTCCACGCTGCCGTCCTGGCCGCCGCCGACCCCGTACTCCGGGGCGCTGGCTGCCTCGTCGTACTCGGCGACGAGATCCACTCGGCCTGGACCGTCCGCAAGTCCCACACCACCAGCCCCGCCGCCTTCACCTCACCAGCGTGCGGCCCGATCGCGCGGATCGCGGAGAACCGGGTGCGGATGGTGAGCGGCCTGCCGCGCCGCGGACCGCTGGTCGGCGCCCCCGACCGTGAGGCGCGCGTCGGGCTTTACACCGTCACCCTCGGCGATGACGGAGCCCTGCTCGACCTGTGGGACGGCAACTGCGACGGACTCGTGGTCGCGGCCTTCGGCGTCGGCCACGTCCCGGAGCGCCTCGTCGAAGGGCTCACCAAACTCGCGTCCCGCATCCCTGTGGTCCTCGCATCCCGCATCGGCAACGGACCCGTCTTGTCCGACACGTACGGCTTCCCCGGCTCCGAGAAGGACCTCCTCGGCCGCGGGCTCATCGGTGCCGGAGACCTCGGCCCGTACCAGGCGAGGCTCCTGCTGCAGGCTCTGCTCGCCCAGGGCGCCGACGGGGCGACTGTCCGCGAGACCTTCACCACCGCCTCCGCCCGCTGATCCCACCCCATCAGGAGACACCCGCGCATGCGTGCTCACGAGCTGACCGTCGGCCGTACCTTCGGCGTCACCTTCGACCACGGGGAGGATTTCTTCGAGGAGCTGTCCACGTTCTGCCGGGACAACGGCGTACGACAGGGCTACATCCCCTCGTTCATCGGAGCCTTCGCGGAGGCCGAGATCGTGGGTGCCTGCGAGAAGCTCGCGGACCCGGACGCACCGGTCTGGGCGAAGACGTACGTCACCAACGTCGAGGCGTTCGGCGCCGGCACCCTCGCCCATGACCCCGCCACCGGCGGGATACTCCCGCACATCCACGTCTCCGCCGGCCTGAAGGCCCAGTCGGCCGACGGCAGGACGAGCCACCTCCTCAGCGCCAAGGTCCAGTTCCTCAGCGAGCTGCTGATCGTGGAGGTCACGTCGCCCACGATGACCCGGCCCCGGAACCCCGACCTCTACGACGTTCCGCTGCTCACGTTCGGCTGACCGGCAGGAGCCGGCGGAGCCAGTGGTGGCCAGGCGCGATCACTCTGATCGCGTCCGCCAGCCAGGCGCGTGCCGGAGCGTTGAGCAGCGGCAGCACCGCTTCGAAGTCGGTCTCGTCCTTGTCCCGGGTTGCCTTCGCCTTGTAGAAGAGCTGGACCTCGGGCGCGAGATACGGGATGCCCGTCTCGGTCGTGCGTCCGAGCTGGTCGATCGGGAGGCGGATCGCCGGGTCACGCCGCGATACCCACTGGGTGTCCTCGGCCTCGTCCAGCATGAGCTGCACGGACCAGGGCGCCTTGGGCGTGTGGCGGCACCAGATGTCGTGGAGCGGCGGGTGCAGGACTTCTCCAGGTCGCCACGGTCGAAGCTCCCCCTGGCCGGGCGGGTCCGCCACGTATAGGTCCCAGTCAGCCAGCAGGCCACGTACGAGGGCCTGGTCGCGCCGGAGGACGAGGACATCGAGATCGCCGTGTGCGCGCAGCTCGCGGCCGACCGCGAGTTCGATCGCGTAGCCACCGGCGATCCACCAAGGGAAGTCCGCCTTGGCGAAGATCGCGGCCACATCCACGGGGCGATCCGGCACCCAGCGTCCCAACACGTCAGCACTCACATGCCCATACTCCCAGTGATCAGACTCGCGGAGGCGAAGGCCGGCGGTGGGTCGGAGGTCTTGCTGGGGCGCCCTGTTGCCCGCTCGCACTCTCTGCGCTCATAAACACCCATGAGCACCAAGGGCACCGGCATCCATCGTTGAGTACGTGACTCGCGACCGGTCTCGTGGCCGGTGCTTGAGCCACGATCCTTCCGGGGCGGCGTGCCCGAAGCCAGGTGCTTCCTACGGCCGTATGCCTCTCAGCGGCGTATTGGCCGCATTTCCGCGACCACGCCGTAGCCCCGGGAGTAGGCCATCGCCGTTACCCACAGGAAGGTCCGTCGCCCGATGATCAGCGCGCCATCCGCCGCTCTCGGCCTCGTGTACCGCTGGACCGACCACACTCTCCATCCGACGGGTGAAGCCCGCGCGGTCCTGCGCCGTGTCCTCAAGGACCTGGGGCTGTCTGGGGACCTCGTCAGCGACGGTGTCCTGGCCGTCTCGGAGCTCGTGGCGAACGCGCATGAGCACGCGTGCGGCCCGTACGAGATGTACGTCCGCTCGGCCGCCGGGAGGTACATCTGCGAGATCCATGACGGAGACCCTCTGCTTCCTGCGGGCCTCTACAGCGGTGCCACGTCGCCTTCGGACGCCGAACCGGCCGAGGGGCCGAGCAGGGCCCTTGTCGAGCGTGGACGAGGACTGCGCATGGTGAACGAGCTAGCCCAGGGACAGTGGGGGTTCCGCGTCACGGAACGCGGTGCCAAGGCCGCCTGGATCGTGCTGGCTGAGCCTGGCAGCGCGCCAGATCCATGCAAGGACAGCGACTGACCTCGTTTTCGACGGGAGATGGCCGTAGAGACTTCATGTGCCTGGAGTTGCGGGGCTCTCCTTGCCAATGCGTACGGTCCATCAGCCAGCTTGGTGGCCGAGGACTCGTCCACCACTCTCCGAGGGCTCGAGGAGGCTTCGCCGAACACTCCTCGAACCCTCGATCCGGCCGCGCCCGTCGCCGCGACCCCCGCGAACGCACGGGCGAGGTCTTTGCCGCCCGACGGAACACCTTCGGTGACATCGTCGGCGTCAGGCAGCACGAGGGAGTGAAAAGTGCAGGTCAGAGCACATTCGCTGAGGGCTCCCCGAGCCCTCCCCGAAGC
>NZ_JBHXLV010000140.1:0-17479 GCF_042721685.1 Streptomyces sp. NPDC058459
CCCTCCGTGCGTCCGGCGGAGCTGGATCAGGTCAGTTGACGCTGCCCATGAGGGCCTTGACCTTCTTGCGGTACATCCAGACCGCGAAGGCCGCCACCAGGGCCAGGACCGCCTCCAGGGCGACGAAGCCCATCCTGTCGAGGTTCACCCCGCCAACGGCCGGGTTCGACAGCAGAGCGGTGACCGAGTCGCCCGCGGTGACCGCGAGGAACCAGACGCCCATCATCTGCGAGGCGTACTTCTTCGGCGCCATCTTCGTGGTGACCGACAGGCCCACCGGCGACAGCGCCAGCTCACCGACGGTCTGCACGAAGTAGATCGCCACCAGCCACATCGCCGCGGCCTTGTGGCCGCCCTCGGCGATCGACAGGGGTGCGAGGAAGAGGAAGAAGGACGCGCCGATCAGGGCCAGGCCGACGGAGAACTTCACGACCGTGCTCGGCTCCTTGCCGCGCCGGTTCAGCCACAGCCACATCCAGGCGAAGACCGGGGCCAGCGCCATGATCATGATCGGGTTGACCGACTGGTACCAGGAGACCGGGAAGCCCCAGCCGGCGATCGTGTTCTCGGCCGAGTTGTCGGCGAACAGCGACAGGGTGGACCCGCCCTGGTCGTAGATCATCCAGAAGACGGCGGCGGCGGCGAAGAACCAGATGTACGCGGAGACCTTCGAGCGCTCGGCCGGCTCCAGGTCCTTGTCGCGGTAGATCCGGGCGATCACCAGGATCGGGACGACCAGGCCGATGACCGTCAGCGGGATCAGCGCCCAGTTCAGCGTGAAGTGACCGGTGCCGCCCACGAGGGCGTAGAAGACCGCGGCGACGGCGAGCCAGATCAGGCCCTTGCGCAGCGTGGACCTCCGCTCCTCGGCGGACAGCGGGGTCGGGACCTCGTCGCTCCGCTCGGCGAGGTTACGTCCGCCCAGCAGGTACTGGATCAGGCCCACCGCCATGCCGAGCGCGGCCAGCGCGAAGCCGAGGTGCCAGTTGACGTTCTCGCCTACCGTGCCGATGACCAGCGGGGCGATGAAGGCGCCCAGGTTGATGCCGATGTAGAAGAGGGTGAAGCCACCGTCACGGCGCGGGTCGTCCGCGCCCCTGTACAGGTGGCCGACCATCGTGGAGATGTTGGCCTTCAGCAGACCCGAGCCGATGGCGACCAGCACCAGGCCGACGTAGAAGCTCGCGGTGACCGGCAGCGCCAGGCACAGGTGGCCGAGCATGATGACGAGACCGGAGACGGCCACCGTCCTGCGGGGACCGAGCAGGCGGTCGGCGACCCAGCCGCCGGGCAGGGAGAGCAGGTACACGAGCGACAGGTACACCGAGTAGATGGCCGTCGCGGTGCCCGCGCTCAGGTGCAGGCCGCCCGGGGCGACCAGGTACAGCGGGAGCAGGGCCCTCATGCCGTAGTAGGAGAACCGCTCCCACATCTCGGTCATGAAAAGAGTGGCCAAGCCTCGGGGGTGGCCGAAGAAGGTCTTCCCGTCACCCGGGGTCTCCGGGCGGACCGAGTCCTTCGTCAGGCTGGACGCCATGGTCGTTCCTTGCTGGTCGGGACGCGCGAGGGAGCGCTGCGCGCCCGGTGGGGGTACGGCCGGCACCTGCAGGGTCGGGAGTCCGCCCCCACGCCTCGGGGGGTGCCGCGTCGAGGACTCGACAGCGGAGGACGGCGACCACCGGGTTCCACGCTCCGACGCGTCACTGCGTACGGAGCCCGGCCAGAGGTCATTCGTCGCAGGCCGATCGGAGTCGGCCCGCACAGAAAAGGAGACTTTCGGCGTCATATGCCCGCCAAAAGTCCCCCGGTGTGCTAGAGGTGCTCAGATAACCATACGGCAGGACAGTGCCGGATATGGAAGGACTTGAGACACGGATCACAGGGATCAGGCGACCCGCGCGACCTGTTTCCAAGGTCGCTTCCGCGATCGCATCCCACCGTCACTGGTTTGTCCCAGCAGGGCACAAAGGTAAGAGCACTGCCGCCGACCACACCCCGGGCCCACGCGCGAGCGGTCTACCATCAGCTCATGACCCGTGTACTGCTCGCCGAGGACGACGCGTCCATCTCGGAGCCGCTGGCCCGCGCTCTGCGCCGCGAAGGTTACGAGGTCGAGGTGCGCGAGGACGGCCCCCGCGCGCTCGACGCCGGACTCCAGGGCGGTGTCGATCTCGTCGTGCTGGACCTGGGCCTGCCGGGCATGGACGGCCTGGAGGTCGCCCGCCGGCTGCGTGCCGACGGCCACACCGTGCCGATCCTGATCCTGACCGCGCGAGCCGACGAGGTCGACACCGTCGTGGGCCTCGACGCGGGCGCCGACGACTACGTCACCAAGCCCTTCCGGCTCGCCGAGCTGCTGGCCCGGGTCCGGGCCCTGCTGCGGCGCGGCTCGACGGAGCCCCAGCAGCCGGCGGCCACGCACGGCGTGCGGATCGACGTCGAGTCGCACCGGGCCTGGATGGGCGAGGAGGAGCTCCAGCTCACGGCCAAGGAGTTCGACCTGCTGCGGGTGCTGGTGCGGGACGCGGGGCGGGTCGTCACCCGGGACCAGCTCATGCGCGAGGTCTGGGACACGACGTGGTGGTCCTCCACCAAGACCCTCGACATGCACATCTCCTGGCTGCGCAAGAAGCTGGGCGACGACGCGGCGAACCCCCGGTACATCGCCACGGTCCGGGGTGTGGGATTCCGCTTCGAGAAGAGCTGAGGCCCACGCCCTGAAAGGCAAGGGACACTGGGTCTCCCAGTACTCCCGGAGGACCCGTGCGTCGTCGTCTTATTCAGTCCACGCTGGCCGTCGTGCTGGTGGTGATCGCCGTGTTCGGGGTCTCACTGGTGATCGTGGAGACGCGGACGATCAGCGACAGCGCCCAGGAACGGGTCGACTCCGAGGCGGTCCGGCTGGCCAGCATCGTGGACAGCCGCATCCTCGCCGCCGAGAACGTCAACGCCGACGTGCTGCGCAACCCGGTCAGCAAGACCCAGTACGCGGTGATCCGGATGCCCGGCCGGGCCCCGATCGAGATCGGCACCGAGCCCCAGGGCGACGTCATCCACTCCACGCAGTACGGCGAGGAGGGTGAGACGGTCACCGTGCAGGAGCCCCGCTCCGCCGTGACCCGCGAGGTCGGCCGCACCCTGCTGATCATCGGCCTGGTCGCTCTGCTCGCCGTGATCGCCGCCGTCCTGCTCGCCGTACGCCAGGCCAACCGGCTGGCCTCCCCGCTCACCGACCTCGCCGAGACCGCCGAGCGTCTCGGCTCCGGCGACCCCCGCCCCCGCCACAAGCGTTACGGCGTCCCCGAGCTGGACCGGGTAGCCGATGTGCTGGACTCCTCCGCCGAGCGCATCGGGCGGATGCTGACCGCCGAACGGCGCCTCGCTGCCGACGCCTCCCACCAGCTGCGTACGCCCCTCACGGCGCTCTCCATGCGGCTGGAGGAGATCACCCTCACCGACGAGCCGGAGACGGTGAAGGAGGAGGCCACCATCGCGCTGACCCAGGTGGAGCGGCTCACCGACGTGGTGGAGCGGCTGCTGACCAACTCGCGCGACCCGCGTACCGGCTCCGCCGTCACCTTCGACCTGGACGAGGTGATCCAGCAGCAGCTCGCCGAGTGGCGCCCCGCCTACCGCAGCGCGGGCCGGGCCGTCGTCAGCTCCGGCAAGCGGCACCTGACGGCGGTCGGCACGCCCGGCGCCGTCGCGCAGGTGCTGGCCGCGCTGATCGAGAACTCGCTGATGCACGGCGGCGGCACCGTCGCCCTGCGCACCCGGGTCACCGGCAACCAGGCCGTGATCGAGGTCACCGACGAGGGCCCCGGCGTCCCCGCCGACCTCGGCGCGCGGATCTTCGAGCGGACCATCAGCGGCCGCAACTCCACCGGGATCGGCCTGGCCGTCGCCCGCGACCTCGCCGAGGCGGACGGCGGACGGCTGGAGCTGCTCCAGACGCATCCACCGGTCTTCGGCCTGTTCCTCTCCCGCACGGCGCCCGCCGGCAAGGGCGACAAGGGGCAGGAGCCCACGGTCCGCTAGCGGACCCGCGCCGGGTTCTCCGGCTCGTGCCGGGCCACCGGCTCCCTGCCGCCCTCGCTGGGCAGCGCGCGGAACACCCAGGTCCGGTACGACCAGAAGCGGAACAGCGTGGCCACGCCGATGCCGACGAACTTGGACACGTTGCTCTGCAACTGGGTGTCCCAGTGGAAGCCGTAGGTGGCGAGGTACAGCACCCCGTTCTCGATCACCAGGCCGATGGCGCTGAACACCAGGAACAGCATCAGCTCGCGCGGGCGCCCGCCCTTGTCCCGGTCCCGGTACGTCCAGTAGCGGAAACCCAGGTAGTTGAAGACGATGGCTACGATCGTGGCGATGATGCTGGCCCGCACCACGGGCAGGTCGGAGACGTGCCGGACCAGGTTGAACACACCGAGGTTGACCAGCACCCCGGCCCCTCCGACCGCGCCGAACTTGGCCACCTCACGGGCGAGCCGTTCCAGCCCCGAGGAACGACGTTCCATGGCTGTGCTGCTCCCGTCCATAGGTTCTTTCCGGCCCGGCCATGCTATCCACGCGATCCCTCCCGTGCCCGCGCACCCGGCCCCGTCGTGGAAACGGGTCGGCAAGAAGCCGGCAAGGGGCGGGTAAGAGATCCGCGCCGGCCCCGCGCGAGGGCTTACGGACGGCGGCCGTCCGGTCCGGTCCGTACGGCCGATACGCTAGGGGGGTGACGTTCCCGGTAGTCGGCATGGTCGGCGGGGGGCAGCTCGCGCGTATGACGCACGAGGCGGGCATCCCGTTGGGCATCAGGTTCAAGCTCCTCAGTGACACTCCCCAGGATTCCGCGGCGCAGGTCGTGAGCGAAGTCGTCGTCGGCGACTATCGCGACCTCGGCACGCTGCGTGAGTTCGCGCGCGGCTGTGACGTGATCACCTTCGATCACGAGCACGTGCCGACCGAGCACCTCAGGGCACTGGAGGCGGACGGCATCCCCGTCCGGCCCGGCCCCGACGCGCTCGTGCACGCCCAGGACAAGGGCGTGATGCGCGAGAGACTCACGGCGATCGGCGTGCCCTGCCCGCGCCACCGCATCGTGCGCGATCCGGCCGACGTGGCCGCGTTCGCCGCCGAGGGCGAGGGCTTCCCCGTCGTCCTCAAGACGGTGCGCGGCGGCTACGACGGCAAGGGCGTGTGGGTCGTCGGCTCCGAGGCCGAGGCCGCCGAGCCCTTCCGGGCGGGCGTGCCGGTGCTGGCCGAGGAGAAGGTCGACTACGTCCGCGAACTGGCCGCCAACGTCGTACGCTCCCCGCACGGCCAGGCCGTCGCCTACCCGGTGGTGGAGTCCCGGCAGGTGGCCGGCGTCTGCGACACCGTGATCGCGCCCGCGCCCGACCTGGACGAGTCCCTCGCGCTGCACGCCGAGCAGATGGCGCTGAACATCGCCAAGGAACTCGGCGTCGTCGGGCACCTCGCGGTCGAGCTGTTCGAGACCCGCGACGGCCGTGTCCTCGTCAACGAGCTGGCGATGCGTCCCCACAACTCCGGCCACTGGTCGATGGACGGCGCGATCACCTCGCAGTTCGCCAACCACGTCCGCGCGGTCCTCGACCTCCCTCTCGGCGACCCGCGCCCCCGCGCGCCCTGGACGGTCATGGTCAACGTGCTCGGCGGCGACTTCCCGGACATGTACTCCGCGTACCTCCACTGCATGGCCCGCGACCCCCAGCTCAAGATCCACATGTACGGCAAGGACGTGAAACCCGGCCGCAAGGTGGGTCACGTCAACACCTACGGCGATGACCTGGACGACGTGCTGGAGCGCGCGCGTCACGCAGCCGGCTATCTGAAGGGCACGATCACCGAATGAGCCCCGTTGTTGGCATCGTCATGGGGTCGGACTCCGACTGGCCCGTCATGGAGGCCGCCGCCAAGGCCCTCGACGAGTTCGAGATCCCCTACGAGGTGGACGTCGTCTCCGCGCACCGGATGCCGCGCGAGATGGTCGCGTACGGGGAGCGGGCGGCCGACCGGGGGCTGAAGGCCATCATCGCGGGCGCCGGTGGCGCCGCCCACCTGCCCGGCATGCTCGCCTCGGTGACGCCGCTGCCGGTCATCGGTGTGCCCGTGCCGCTGAAGTACCTCGACGGCATGGACTCGCTGCTCTCCATCGTCCAGATGCCGGCCGGCGTGCCCGTGGCCACCGTCTCCGTCGGCGGCGCCCGCAACGCCGGCCTCCTGGCCGCCCGTATGCTCGCCGCGCACGACGAGGACCTCCTCCAGCGGATGCGCGACTTCCAGCAGGATCTGAACGACCAGGCCACGGAGAAGGGCAAGCGCCTCCGCTCCAAGGTCGAGGGATCGGCCGGCTTCGGGTTCGGGAAGTAGGCACGGATGACTCATTCCCCGGACTCTCTGGACCGAGCCCGCGCGCTGCTGCGGGAGTTCCCCGTGGTCGACGGGCACAACGACCTGCCGTGGGCGCTGCGGGAGCAGGTCGCCTACGACCTGGCCGCGCGGGACATCGCCGCCCCGCAGGGCGCCCATCTGCACACCGACCTGCCGCGCCTGCGTGAGGGTGGCGTCGGCGCGCAGTACTGGTCGGTGTACGTCCGTTCGGACCTGCCCGACGCGGTGCCGGCCACGCTGGAGCAGATCGACTGCGTGACGCGGCTGATCGAGCGGTACCCGGACCAGCTGGCGCCCGCGCTGACGGCCGCCGACATGGAGGCGGCCCGCGCCTCCGGCCGGATCGCCTCGCTGATGGGTGCCGAGGGCGGCCACTCCATCGCCAACTCCCTCGGCACGCTGCGGGGGTTGTACGCGCTGGGCGTGCGGTACATGACGCTCACCCACAACGACAACGTGGACTGGGCGGACTCCGCGACCGACGAGCCCAAGGCCGGCGGTCTGACCGCGTTCGGCCGTGAGGTCGTGCGCGAGATGAACCGGCTCGGCATGCTGGTCGACCTCTCCCACGTCGCGGCGACGACGATGCGGGACGCGCTGGACGCCGGCTCGGCGCCGGTGATCTTCTCGCACTCCTCCGCCCGTGCCGTCTGCGACCACCCGCGCAACATCCCGGACGACGTGCTGGAGCGGCTGCCCGCAAACGGCGGCATGGCGATGGTGACCTTCGTACCGAAGTTCGTCCTCCAGGCCGCCGTGGACTGGACGGCCGCCGCCGACGACAACATGCGCGCGCACGGCCTGCACCACCTCGACACCACCGAGGAGGGCATGAAGGTCCACCGGGAGTTCGAGGAGCGCCACCCGCGCCCGGTCGCCACGGTCTCCACGGTCGCCGACCACCTCGACCACATGCGCGAGGTCGCCGGCATCGACCACCTCGGCATCGGCGGCGACTACGACGGCACCGCCTTCACCCCGGACGGCCTCGACGACGTCTCCGGCTACCCGAACCTGATCGCGGAACTGCTGGAGCGCGGCTGGTCCGAGCCGGACCTCGCCAAGCTGACCTGGCAGAACGCGGTCCGGGTCCTGGGCGCGGCGGAGGACGTCGCCCGCGAGCAGCGCGCCGCCCGCCCGGCGTCGCACGCGACGATCGAGTCGCTGGACGGCTAGCCGGCGAGGGCGGGGTAGTCGGTGTAGCCGTCGGCCCCGCCCACGTACATCAGGTACCGCTCGCGGAGCGGGTTGAGCGGGGCGCCGCTGCGCAGCCGGGCCACCAGGTCCGGGTTGGCGATGTAGGGGCGGCCCAGGGCGACCAGGTCCGCGCCGGAGGCCAGCATCTCCCGCGCCGCCCGTGCGACCGCCTCGGTGGTGAGGTCGGTCAGCACCGGGTTGCCGATCAGGGTGCCGGGCCAGTCGGCGCGCAGCCGCCGGTACAGCGCGTCGCCGGGGTCGGCGCGGACCACGTGCAGATAGGCGAGGCCCAGGCCACGCAGACGGTGCAGCAGCGCGGGGTACAGGGCGGCTGTGTCGTCCTCCTGGATGCCGTTGACCGTGCCGCCCGGCGAGATCCGCAGGCCCGTCCGCCCGGCGCCGATCGCGTCGGCCACCGCCTCGGTCACCTCCACGGTGAAGCGCACCCGGTGCCCCACCGGCCCCCCGTACCCGTCCGTGCGGCGGTTGGTGTTCCCGGCGAGAAACTGGTGCAGCAGATGCCCGTTGGCCGAGTGCACCTCCACGCCCTCGAACCCGGCGTCGATCGCCCGCCGGGCGGCGGAGGCGAAGTCGGCGACGGTGGTACGGACGTCGTCGGGCGTCATCGCGCGGGGCACGGGGGCGGGCAGCCGGCCCTGCCGCGTGAAGATCGTCTCCGGGAGCGCGACGGCCGAGGGCGATACCGGGGTCAGGCCCGTCGTCGCCGGGTGGCTGACCCGGCCGCCGTGCTGGAGCTGGAGGAACATGTGCCCGCCGGCCGCCCGCACCGCCTCGGTGACCTTGCGCCAGCCATCGGTGTGCCGGTCGGTGTGCAGCGCGGCGATGTCCGGGTACGTCTGGCCGACCGCGTTCGGGGTCGCGGCCTCGCCGACGATGAGCCCGGCGGAGGCGCGCTGGGCGTAGTAGTCGGCCATGAGCGGGGTCGGGGTGCCGTCCGGCTCCGCGCGGTTGCGGGTGAGCGGGGCCATCAACAGGTGGTGCGGGAGGGCGAGTTGGCCGAGCCGGGCCGGGGCCAGGAAGTCCGTCATGGCCGTACCGTAGAAGCTGACACCGATGTCAGGTTCAAGCCCTGGGGAGGCGCACATGCGGATCGGTGAACTGGCCCGGCGCACCGGCGTGAGCGAGCGGTCGCTGCGCTACTACGAGAGCCGGGGGCTGCTCGCGGCCGAGCGTACGGCGGGCGGCCACCGGGAGTTCCCGGAGGCCGCCGTCGACCGCGTGGTCCGCATCCAGGAGCTGTACGCGGCCGGCCTGCACAGCGACCGCATCCGCCACCTCCTTCCCTGCATGCGCGACCAGGACGGCGGCCCCTCCGCCCAGGCCACCCCCCGCCTCCTCGCCGACCTCACCGAGGAACGCCTCCGCATAGACCGCCTCATCACCGACCTCCACCGCACCAGAGACACCCTGGACGAGGTCATCGAGGCGGCGGGGGGCGAGTGATGTGCTGCACGGTGCGGCCTGGTAACGGAAAGTGGTACGTACGGAGTACCGGTTCCCGGTACCACCAGGGAAGGACGACGGACCATGACCTAAGCGCCAGTGAGGCACGTCGGGATCTGTACCCCCTGATCAAGCGCGTCAACGACGATCACGAGCCGGTACGTATCAGTTCGCGGGGTGGGGACGCCGTCCTGATGTCCGCCGAGGACTACGAGTCCTGGCAGGAGACGGTGTACCTGCTGCGTTCACCCGCCAACGCCCGGCGCCTGATGGAGGCGGTCGCCCGCGACAAGGCGGCGGCCGGCGCCGTCACCAAGTCGCTGGACGAACTGCGTGAGCTGGCGGGTGAGGGGTGAGGAGTGTCCACTTCGATCCGGACGCATGGGAGGACTTCCTCTTCCGGCTTGCCGCCGACCGTCGGATGGCGCGCCGGATCACCCGGCTCATCGCGGAGATCCAGCGGGACCCTTTCATCGGCATCGGCAAGCCGGAGCCGCTCAAGGCCGATCTGTCCGGCTACTGGTCCCGTCGGATCGATGACGAGCACCGGCTGGTGTACCGGGCCGACGACAAGGAAGTGAAGATCGTCAAAGCCCGGTACCACTACAGCTGACCCTCCGAGGGGTTCAGCAGGCGCAGAGGCAGAACGGGTGCCCCGCCGGGTCGGCGTAGACGCGCCAGGTGCGGGTGGGGGCGTCGGTGTCCAGAGGCTTGGCGCCCAGGGTGAGGATCTGCCGTTCGGCTTCGTCCAGATCGGGGACCGTGAGGTCGAGGTGGAACTGCTGGGGGGTGTCGGGGGAGGGCCAGGTCGGGGGGACGTGGTCCGGGGCGCGCTGGAAGGCGACGGTCTGGCCGGCGGGGGTGCGCAGGTCCACCCAGTCGGCGTCCCCCTCCACCGTGCCGCCCAGGATCGCGGCGTAGAAACCGGCCAGTGCCTCGGGGTCGGGACAGTCCAGGACGACCGCGCCCAGCTCGGCGAGAGCCATGGCTTCCTCCTTGGTTACTAGTAAAGCTCGGTTACCGGTAACGGTTACCTCATGATCCCGAATGAGGGGTAACGTCGCAAGCATGAGTGAGAGATCGGCCGCGCCGGGCAGCCTCGCCCTGGTGGAGTCGCTGGTGAACACCCTGGACATCGAGAGCGGCCGGGACGCGCTCGACACCGAGGAGGGCCGTGCGGCCCTCGGGATCGGGGCCGGCGAGCTGGACATTGCCCGCGCGCTGCGCGAGTCGCTGCGCGCCGTGCTCCTCGCGCACGCGGGACACCCGCCGCACGCCACGGTCACCCCGCTCGGCGAACTGCTCGCCCACGCCCCCCTGTTGGTCGTCGTGGACGACACCGACGGCTCCGCAGCCCTCGCCCCCGCCGACACCGGCCCGCTGCCGTCCCGTATCGCCGCCGCCGTCGCCGGTGCGCTGGCCGACGGCACCTGGCAGCGGCTCAAGGCGTGCGAGGCGCCGGACTGCCACTGGGCCTACTACGACCGCAGCCCCGCCGGGCGGGGCCGCTGGTGCTCGATGCGGGTGTGCGGGGCGCGCGCGAAGATGCGCCGCTACCGGGCCAAGGACAGGTAAGAGCCGGGGGGTTACGCGGCCGCCACCCGGCCCGGTGGTGCAGAATGCGCACAGACGCCGGTTCGGCCGACTGAGCCTCGGCCGAACCGGCGTCGTACACGAAGAAAGGTCAAGCGGTCGGGCGGCCCATCGCGCGGAACGTCCAGCCCGCCTCGCGCCACGGCACCGGGTCCAGCGCGTTCCGCCCGTCCAGCACGACCCGCGACGCCGCGGCCTCGCCCAGCTCCGCCGGGTCCAGCTCGCGGAACTCCCGCCACTCGGTCAGATGCAGCACCACGTCCGCGCCCTCCACCGCCTCCCGTGCCGACTCGGCGTAGCCCAGCGTCGGGAACAGCTTGCGGGCGTTCGCCATGCCCTTGGGGTCGTACACCGTGACCTGGCCGCCCTGGAGGTGTATCTGACCGGCCACGTTGAGCGCGGGGGAGTCCCGGACGTCGTCGGAGTCGGGCTTGAAGGTGGCGCCGAGCACCGCGACCCGCTTGCCGAGGAACGCGCCCCCGCCGAGCGCCTCCCGCGCCATCTCCACCATCGCGCCGCGCCGGCGCATGTTGACGGAGTCGATCTCGCGGAGGAAGGTGAGCGCCTGGTCCGCGCCCAGCTCACCGGCGCGGGCCATGAAGGCACGGATGTCCTTGGGCAGGCAGCCGCCGCCGAAGCCGATCCCGGCCCGCAGGAACTTCTTACCGATCCGCTCGTCGTGCCCGATGGCCTCAGCGAGCTTCATCACGTCCCCGTCGGCGGCCTCGCACACCTCCGCCATCGCGTTGATGAAGGAGATCTTGGTGGCGAGGAAGGAGTTCGCGGCCGTCTTCACCAGCTCGGCGGTCGGGAAGTCGGTCACCACGAAGGGGGTGCCCTCACCGAGCGGGGTCGCGTACACCTCACGCAGCAGCTTCTCCGCCCGCTCCCCGCGCACGCCGACGACGATCCGGTCCGGGTGCAGGGTGTCCTGGACGGCGAAGCCCTCGCGCAGGAACTCGGGGTTCCAGGCCAGCTCGGCATCGGCTCCGGCGGGCGCGTGCCCGGCGAGGTAGGCGGCGAGCCGGTCGGCCGAGCCCACCGGCACCGTCGACTTGCCGACCACCAGGGCGGGGCGGCGCAGATGCGGTGCGAGAGAGGCGATGGCGGAGTCGACGTAGCTCATGTCGCAGGCGTACTCGCCGTGCTTCTGCGGGGTGTTCACGCAGACGAAGTGCACGTCACCGAAGTCCGCGGCCTCGGCGAAGTCGGTGGTGAAGCGGAGCCGGCCGGTGGAGCCCTCGATGCCCGCGACATGCGCGCGCAGCAGCTTGTCCAGGCCGGGCTCGTACATCGGGGTCTCGCCCCGCTCCAGCATCGCGATCTTCTCCGGGACCACGTCGAGCCCCAGCACCTCGAAGCCGAGTTCGGCCATGGCCGCGGCGTGCGTGGCGCCGAGATAGCCGGTGCCGATCACGGTGATCTTGAGGCTCATGGGTGCTCCAGCCGGGGTACGTCGATGATGCGGCCCCCGAGCATAGTCGCGCCCAGGGGGCTGTCTCGTCCGGGGGAAATCTCCCGCTGTCGCCAAGCTCACCTATGCGGGCCGGGAGCGGCGCTCTAAACTTTCAGTTACTTAACGGTAATTAGCGTCAGTATCACAGCGTCTTTGGAGCGTGAGTGACCGTGGCCGGATCGGCTGACTTCGACCTGTACCGCCCGTTGGAGGAGCACGACATGCTCCGCGACAGCGTCCGCTCGCTGGTCGAGGCGAAGATCGCGCCGTTCGCCGCCGCCGTGGACGAGGAGGCCCGCTTCCCGCAGGAGGCGCTGGACGCGCTGGTCGCGGGCGACCTGCACGCGGTGCACGTCCCGGAGGTGTTCGGCGGTGCGGGCGCCGACGCGCTCGCCACGGTCATCGTGATCGAGGAGGTGGCCCGCGCCTGCGTGTCCTCCTCCCTGATCCCGGCCGTGAACAAGCTCGGCTCCCTTCCGGTGATCCTGTCCGGTTCCGAGGAGCTGAAGAAGAAGTACCTGGGCCCGCTCGCCAAGGGCGACGCGATGTTCTCGTACTGCCTCTCCGAGCCGGACGCCGGTTCCGACGCGGTCGGCATGAAGACCAGGGCGGTCCGTGACGGCGACTTCTGGGTGCTCGACGGCGTGAAGCGCTGGATCACCAACGCGGGTGTCTCCGAGTACTACACGGTGATGGCGGTCACCGACCCGACCAAGCGCTCCAAGGGCATCTCCGCCTTCGTGGTCGAGAAGTCGGACGAGGGTGTCTCCTTCGGCGCCCCGGAGAAGAAGCTCGGCATCAAGGGCTCCCCGACCCGCGAGGTCTACCTCGACAACGTGCGCATCCCCGCCGACCGCATGATCGGCGAGGAGGGCACCGGCTTCGCCACCGCGATGAAGACGCTGGACCACACCCGCATCACCATCGCCGCCCAGGCCCTCGGTGTCGCCCAGGGCGCCCTGGACTACGCCAAGGGCTATGTCCAGGAGCGCAAGCAGTTCGGCAAGCCGATCGCCGACTTCCAGGGCATCCAGTTCATGCTGGCCGACATGGCGATGAAGATCGCCGCCGCCCGCGCCCTGACCTACCAGGCCGCGGCCGCCTCCGAGCGCGGCGACGCCGACCTCACCTTCCAGGGCGCGGCCGCCAAGTGCTTCGCCTCGGACGTGGCGATGGAGGTCACCACCGACGCCGTCCAGCTCCTCGGCGGCTACGGCTACACCCGTGACTACCCGGTCGAGCGCATGATGCGCGACGCCAAGATCACCCAGATCTACGAGGGCACGAACCAGGTGCAGCGGATCGTGATGGCAAGGAACCTTCCGTAGCGGGGTTTTTGCAGGTCAGAAGCTTTTTCGAGGGTCCGCAGGGACACCCTTGGCTTTCTGTCCGTTGCGGCCCGATCGGGGCCGTTCCTGGGCGTCATGCTGGGGGAACCCTGGGTAGATGCCGGGCTGAAAACGGCCGCTGACCTGCACAGACAACACAGCCCCCGGCGCGATGCCGGGGGCTGTTGTCGTACGCGGATCGGGCGACTCCAGACTCGTCCGCCGGGTCGTCGGCGCCGGGCGTCAACTTCGTTGCGATGACGGCCGCGTAGAGGTAGCCGGTCCGCGTCACGTTGGGGAAGAGAAGCCGCTCCGGCCCCCATACGCCGTGGTCAAGGATGTGGCGCAGGAAGTACGCGACCCTGCCATGGTCCTGCACTGCCACGTCACGCCCTCTGACTGGGCCAAATACGTGGGCGAGTCCGAAGCGGCGGGTGGCTCGTACAACAGAATCCTTACCTTCCTGCTGAGGTCGGTGCCCCTGTTGGATGGGCTGCCTCTCCGAAGGTGAAGCGTCAGCCGCTCAGCCTTGAGGACAAGGTGCGGGCCCGGTCGAGATGCATGGCGGTCGGGCTACGTCCTCTCAGGTTCTCCCGTTCGTTGGGGCGACGGCCGCTGAGGTCAAGGAACTGTCCGGAATCATCGTGACCGTGGAACGGTCGGGGAAGTCCGGCCGACCGGCCACCGTTTTCACAATCCGCGGTGACAGTTCTGGTGACTCCGTGCCGCAGCCGGCCAGCACGGACAGCAACGAGAACCGAGACACTTCCCGTCACTCAGAAGCAGCGCCGGCCAGCGCGGAGCGTGAGCAGCACCGCGCAAGCGTCGTGAGCCTGGACGCTTACCGCCCTGCCCCCAAGCAGGCCCGAAGCCTGTGCCCGAACCGAAGCGGTCGGAACCGCTCGGGGACACGAATCCCTTCCGCGCACTGCTCTGCGTGCTCGAACAAACCCAAGAACGCCCCCGCTTACTGGCGGGGGCGTTCCTTTGCGTGCTCAGCGTCGTAGTTCCCGGTACGAGTCCAGCGTCCGCAGTGCAGACATGAGCGTCGGCCGGAAACCGGGACAGTGCCGCTCAGTCGGCAGCGTCCACACGTCCCAGCACACCATGCAGCACATCACCCCCGAGTGTTCCGGGTCAGGCTCCGCGCTACCGCCGCACTGTGGACACTGCATGCTGGCTCTCCTATGCGGCTACGTCGAACTCCCCCAGCTTGGCACCGCTCAGGAAGTCGGTCCACTCGTCGGCCGTGAACTCGACCACCCGGCCGGACACGGTGCTACGGACCGCCACCTTGCCGGGGACGTTGGTGGCCACCTCGACACAGCGGGGGTCGTTGTTGTTGTACTGGCACGCACTGGACGTGCGGAACTCGAAGTCAGGGGCTGCGGTCATGCGGGTGCCTCTCTCTGTGGGAGTGGTGCACTGCACTTGCGACCCGCCCGGTTGCCTACCGGTCCTTCTTCACGTGGTTGGCGAAGCAACCGGGCGGGGACTTGCCCGCCCCTGCCAAGGTTCCCGACTGGGCACGAGGGAGCCCAGTTCGGCACATCCGGCAGGGACGGAGAATGGGGGGCGGGGTCACCACCTGATCGGTTCCAGCTCCCCGCCAGCACAGACCGGGCACGGGACCTCGAACGTGTGATGGCAGGTGGTACAGCCGGCAAATCCGCCGCAGTCCGGACACCAGATCGTGCGGTGACCGGTGCACACTTCGCAGTAGGTCTGTGGCGGTAGCGGTCCCGTGACCTTGGGCTGTGACGGCTCTTTGCGTTCAGGCTTCCGGGCCGGACGGGCTGCCGTGGGCTCACAGCCCACCCCTGCGGCTCCTCGCGTCGGCCTCAGCGACCTTGCCACTCAGTCCCTCTGTCGGCCCGCTCGACGGAGCCTTGTAGTCAGGGCACTTCGGACTGCCGCACTCGCACCGGGGCCAGCGCAAGGCCGAGTCGGGTGCCAGATCCGCTCCTCCGGGGCCGTGGTTGCTCTTCTGGACCGTGAGCACATCATCTACGCCGAAAGCTCCGGAGAGACGTGAGAGGAACTGTCGGGCTTCACTGCTGCCCAGGTGATCAGCCTCTTCGGTCCCATGCGCCCTGCTGTCGCTCACCATGGCGCTCATCTTCTGAGTTCCAGGGCTGAGCTTCCAGCCTGTTTCCTGTTCCCGCAAAAAGTCGTTGCGGATACCCTCGATCAGGTCCCGCATTTCGTCACCGGCCAGCGCAGCCCGCTCAAATCCTTCGAACTTATCAACGTAAAGACTCACATCTCGCGGGTCCGTAACGACGACTTCGGCATGGACGGTTTCAACGGTCACCATGCGGTCGTCACGGATTACGAAGGCATGATTTGCGATGTCGTGTTGCTGAACCCGCAGAGGGACTATCCGGATGTCCACGTGGGAGAGCCGTGAAACAGAGACGATGCGATCAAGCTGAGCAGCCATCATCTGCGGTCGCACGATGCGCCAGCGCAGAACAGGTTCGGTGATGACGAAGCGAAGCGATCTTGTGTTGTCGTAGAGAACCGCTTGCCGTCCGAGTCGCCCGTTGATCGTTCGCGTGAGTGCGTCTTCACTCAGATTGTGGCGTTGCAGAATGGCCCGGATGTACTCGGGAGTCTGGAGCAGGCCCGGAACAAGCGCGGGTTGAAACAGCCGCAGTACAGACATCTGGGCTTCCAGGGCCTTGGCGGCCTGCTGACCCTTGTGGACCCCGATCCGCTTGAGCAGGCGCCACGCCGTAGCCTCTGTCGCTGACGCGCGTGCGGCCTCCGTGTACTCCGCCTTGGCCTCGTCCGAGACGCCGATGGCGGTCAGGATGCGCTCTACGTCCGTGGCGCTGGGTGCCAGCTTCGCATTCTCGATCTTGGACAGCTTGGATGGAGACATGAGGGCGCTGCGGGCCACCGCTTTGGCCTCCTTGCCGGATGCCACTCGCAGCGCCCGCAGCGCGGCTCCAAGCTGTGC
Source organism: Streptomyces sp. NPDC058459 (assembly GCF_042721685.1). Taxonomy (NCBI): domain Bacteria; kingdom Bacillati; phylum Actinomycetota; class Actinomycetes; order Kitasatosporales; family Streptomycetaceae; genus Streptomyces; species Streptomyces sp. NPDC058459. Next base: position 16,409 of record NZ_JBHXLV010000140.1, read on the forward strand.
TCTGTTCACACCCTGTACTTGGCCCACCATTCGGTGAACGGCTCCGCGTGCGCGAGTGCCGCGTCACGGTACCGCACGAATTCTGCTGTTCGTTCCGGCGGTAGCACTTCCGAACCCAGGTATTTTCCGTCTCCGTCGTAGTTCATCACGGCTACGGATTCGGAGTCGAAGAACCAGAAATCTGGAACGTTCTCCAAGGGATTGGATTCGTTGGTGATGTCGAGGATGAAGAACTCTTCGCCCCCGCTCACGTTCTTGTGGTAGCCCCAGCCGAGTTCGAACCTGAGATAGTCCGTCAGCGGGCGGGACAGGATATGGACCCGATACACCCGCTTCCCCTTCTCGGTGTGCGAGCGTAGTTCTTTGACCCATCCCGCGTTGTAGTCGTCCGGCTGTGGCTCTCCGGCCAAGAATGCCTGGTAGGCATCGACGCTCCCGGACCTGCTGTAGTCGTCCAGGGTCTCCAGCCGGAATGCCTCGCGCTCGAACGCGTCGAAGAGGTCGCCGAGGGTCCTAGACGAGGTTGTCACGGATGGCCTTCTGGATCAGTTCCACAGGGATTTCGACCAGAGTTTCGTGGGCGGGAATCCGAAGCCCGTGGTCGGTCGGTGTCCCACCCTGTACCAGGAAGGTGCCACGATCCGTGGCGTAGATCGTCGGGCAGTCCTTGATGTCGCACGTGCTGACCAGCTTGGTGACCTTCATGGTCTGGGTTTCCCTCTCCCGTACCGCTGTCAGTGCCTCGCATCTGGGTTGATGCTCCCGGCGGGTGAGGCACGGGTCAAGCGATCACGGTTGACAGAACGGGAAACCGCGTCATCTGCGCCTGGCCTGCTCGTATGCGGCGCGAGTGGTGGTGGTGCCTCCAGTGCGCCTCCTGCCTGCGAAGACAGTTGACGATCATGGGGAAATGCTGGGGAGGCCCCGCTGGGAGGGGTATTCATGCAGGCCAGAGCCATATGGCCTGTAAAGCACCCAGATCTACGAGGGCACGAACCAGGTGCAGCGGATCGTGATGGCCCGTAACCTGCCGAAGTAGCCGGTACGCCGAAGGCGCCTCCCCCGCTCGCT
>NZ_JBHXLV010000141.1:0-17392 GCF_042721685.1 Streptomyces sp. NPDC058459
ATATGCAAATATCGTCCGAGGTGTCCGGCTTGGTTAAATGCGGGTGATCTGGACATCGGTACGGCTCTGTCAGACCTCGCTCGTATCCTCACGCCGTGATCGCAACTCAAGGTTCAGACGCGTCCGGGAGTGACGCAGCAGCACTCGCCGCCTGGCTGCCTCGGCCGACGCCCCTCGACATCGGGAGCGGTGGGCGCGAGGACCGGTTACGGATGCTTCGACAGATGCGGTCTGTCTGGGAAGACTTCACCGGGACCCGCCGTGAGCTGATCAAGAAGGAACTCGCAGTGGCCCGGGCCCGGCAGGCCGAGGTCGTCGCTTACTGGAATCGGCACAAGATCACGGTCATGGACCGGTGGGACAACCGTACTCGTGGTCGCGGAGAAATGGCCGTGGCGGACATCCCAGAGGTCGCAGCACAGTGGCACCAAGACAACCTCGTCCATCCCGAGAACGTCTCGGCGACAGCCCAGAGACGCGGCGAGGTCAGTCCGTACATGTGGCAATGCCCCCTCGCCTTCGGCCATGAGCCGTGGCCGGCCTGGCCCAAGGACCGCATTCAGAAGGGTGCAGGATGTCCCGAGTGCCGTCGATTGACCCGGCTCGCGGACCTTCCGACGCTGGCTGCTCAGTACAGTGGACAGACACCAGCGAGTGACATCACCCACGCTTCACACGAGAGTGTGCCGTGGGCCTGCCGAACATGGTCGGTCGATCCAAGCACCGGATTTTGGCAGCTGGTTGAACACTGTTTCGAAGCGGTGATCAAAGAGCGGGCGCTTCAGGGAGACGGCTGTCTGGTGTGCGCGGGGTACGTGATCGACGATACGAACTCCCTGCTCACCTGGTTTCCGGAAATCGCGGACGAGCTGGATGCTCCGGACCTTGACCCGCGTTGGCTACCTACGAGCCAGCACAACATTTCACGGAAGCATGCTGCCGAAGCGGGTGGCGCGGGCACGTACGCGACCCTGCCCTGGAGGCTCCGTCACGGCCACAACTGGGAGGCCACGATCCTCAACCGTGTCCACGGCACCGGCTGCGGCAAGTGCTCGACCTCTGGGATATCGAAGGAGCAGGTCCGGCTGGTGGCTGAGCTGTCGGGACTCATCGACCTTCTAACGCCGACGAGCCGAGATCCGCGGCTGCCGGACGGTGTGCCCGACTTCGCCTCGCACCGTTTGACCGTTCCGCCTGAGCACAAGCCGGCCCACTGGCGCTACAAGGACGTCGAAGTCGACGCGGTCTTCCATCTGCCTCATGGCGTCCGTGTAGGCCTCGAGTACGACGGAGCTTTCCACCACTCGGCCAGACAGAGAGACCGCCGCCAGTACGAGAACGACAAGAGCCGGGTACTTGTTGAAGCAGGGATCCTGGATCTGCTCATCCACGTGAGAATCGGCGATCTACCGGAGATGGAGGCTCCCCACGCTCTGGTCGTAGCGGTACCTGAACGGGCCACGGCCTACCAGCAGGCCAGCGCGGTGGCCTCGGCCCTCTCTGCACGCTTTCCCGAGGCTACGCCGGGCCTGGACGCCTACCTCAACGGTGGCATGGCTCGGCACGAGGCCGCTGCCGATGCCTACATCACTGCGGTATGGGGCGAACTGCGTCCTCCGCGCCGAAAGCCGAAGAAGGCGGCCCCGCCTACACCGCGTCGCCTCTCCCCGACGGCCCCGCATGCAGACAGCCTGCTGTCGCCCGTTTCCGAGCCCTATCGGAATCCGGAAAACCCAGATGAGATCGTCCGCGACTACCGGTGCGGTTGCGGCAATCCCGAGATCATCACTTCGGTCCAGTCTCAGGTCACTTATGGGAACACCCGTAGTTGTGGCTGCCTGGCCACACAGGCCAGGCAGCGTCCGCGACCAGTTATCTCCAAGACTGAGACGCACGCCGTCCGAGCCTGGGCTCAACAGCGGGCGATAGCCATCGGTGGCAGCGGGCGGGTTCCGGACCGGATGACGGCTTCCTTCCGACTTGACCAAGCCGGGCGTGGCGATCTGCTCGGCCCGGATGGGCTGCTTGCCGAGGCGCGCGTTCGTGAGTGGGCAGTGACCGCAGGACTTCAGCTGGGAGCGAGGGGCAGAGTGACCGGAGAGCTCTGGCTCGACTACTCCACGAATGAGCTCGCGGCTGGGGCGCAGATCAAGGAAGCTCCGGATCCGCTCTTCGGCCACTGATCGAAGAAGCAAGGAGCCACGCCTGGTCGGCTAACATGGTCGAAACGGCAGACGAGTCGGGCGGACGGCCGCGTGGAGTCCCCTTAGGGGCTTCCCGAGGAACGTCCGGACTCCACAGGGCAGGGTGGTGGCTAACGGCCACCCGGGGCGACCCGCGGGACAGTGCCACAGAAAACAAACCGCCCAGTGCTCAGGCGCTGGGTAAGGGTGAAACGGTGGTGTAAGAGACCACCAGCGCCTGAGGTGACTCAGGCGGCTAGGTAAACCCCACCCGGAGCAAGGTCAAAAGGAGCCGCTGTAAAAGGCGCTCTGCGCGGACGTTCGAGGGCTGCCCGCCCGAGTCCGCGGGTAGACCGCACGAGGCCGGCGGCAACGCCGGCCCTAGATGGATGGCCGTCTCTCCGGCCGCCGCGAGGCGACCGGGTCACAAAATCCGGCGTACAGCCCGACTCGTCTGCCGCTCCGGGAGGGATTCGCGTCAGCGGGTTTGGCTCAGCCGAAGTCGATGGTCGCTCCGTGCGCATCGATCGGTCGGACGTCGGCGACGACACCATGATCATTACTCGGGATCACCAGGACCTCCCATGTTCCTGGTGATCCTTCCACAGACGGCTTCCTCGCTCACGCGCGCCGCGATGGCCATGGCCGTACGGGACGACAACGACGCCTCGGCCGAACGGATTCTCGCGGCCACCAGCGTCACCCCGACCGACCGGACGCGCGTACTGCCCGGCGTAGCGGCGGTGCAATCGGCGGCATCCAGCGAGCCAGGACATCGTGCGTTCTATGGGCCAACGGTGGTGGCCCAGACGGGGCGAGGAGTCGATGCCTCTACGGGCGATGCGGTGTCTGATGCCACGCCCGCGTAACCATCGCCGCAGGTGGTCGTAGTCGTATCCCTTGTCGGCGTGGAGCTTTCCCGGTCTGCGTCGTCGGCGTCCGCGCCGGGAGCGGATCGGCGATATGCCCTTCACCAGCGGGATCAAGGCCTGACTGTCGTGAAGGTTCGCCCCGAGATTCCGACCGACAGGGGCAGGCCTGTCCGTTCGGTGATTAGGTGGTCTTCGAGCCGTACTTGCCTCGATCCACAGGATTCGGGCCCGTCGGCTCCCCCTTTCAGGGCTCGCATGTTCACCGAGTCGATCGCGCAGCGCGACCAGTCCAGCTCGCCGCAGGAGCCGAGCTCGTCGAGGACCAGGCGATGGAGCCCGGTACAGCCCCTGGCGACTCCTCCGCAAGCTCCGCTGCTCGACGACCCGGGTCACCAGCCTCGTCCAAGCCTCCCCTCCATCCGGCCAACTGCGACTGAGGATGGAACGAGCTCAGTGCCTCATAGGGCGTAGAACATTGTTGTGCATCGAGTAGTCATCCTCAGGTATGCCTACAACCAATGTGACCGGTCCGACGACGCTGGCATCCGGCTATAGCCGGATGTCGCGGGTCCAGGCTTTAGAGCTGCCCGGCGAACCGGTCTTGCATGCGGTGGCGTAGCACCGCCAGACCCAGGCGTTCTTCCAGCGTCGGATTTCGATCTCTGTTCCCTTACACCGCCCGCACTTCGGGGGCCGGGCGAAAGTCTCCGCGTGTTCGTGTGCGAGTAGTTTGCGGGCGAAGTAGCCGCCGTGCATCGTCAGCATGACTTCGCGTGTGTTGCTTTGTGAGAGTGCGTTGAGGCTGCCGAGCATGACGGTGTGTTCGTCGATCACTGCGATTTTCTGGTGCATGACATGGATGGGGACAACGGTCTGGGCGACGGTGCGCAGGTCTGCGATGAGCGCCTGACTGGTCTCTCTTCTTTGGAGTTGGTCGGTGTCGTCCCGGATGAACACGGTGATGCGTACGCCGCGGTCGGCTGCTGCCTTGAGTTCAGGGAGCAGGGAGCGGATCCGGTTGGCCACCCATGGTGCCCAGAGCCACAGGGATTGTTTTGCCTGTCGGATCTCGGTGGTGAAGGTGAGGTAGAAGTCGCGTTCATCGTCGATGTCCGTTACTTCGACGTGCCGGCTGAGGACTTCGGCGAGGGCGATTCCGAACTCCCCGCGATGGGCCGGTGGCGTGTGCGGCGGGGTGATGAGGTGCTTGGCAGGCAGTACCCGGACACCGTGGGTGCCGACCAGGGCGTCGAGTTCCGCCAGGGCTGTTCCCGGCCGGGCCCCGCTGACTCGTTGCCCGCTGGCGATGACGTAGAGGCGGGTTCTGACGCGGGTAACAGCGACGTTGAAAAGGCGCACGCCGTTGCGTCTCCACTCGTCTGCGCCGGGCTGGCGGTGGGCGAGAGCCATCCAGAGTTCGCGGCTGTCTGCGTTGCCTTCCACGGTGTCGAAGATGACGACGTCGAACTCCCGGCCCTGGAACCTGTGTGCCGTTCCGACTTCGGCCAGCGGACGGCCACTGGAACCTTCGACATCTCGTAGTGCTTCCAAGGTGGCTTCGGCCTGGACCCCGTAAGGGGTGACGATCCCTGCCTCCTCGCCCTGTTCGCGGTGCAGTTCCACCAGAGCCCGCGCGAGGAGAGAGCCGGCGGGCCACCAGCCTTTCCGGCTGCCGGTCAAGTGGGCTCGGGCCAGCTCGTGCAGGCCGTCGGTGTCGATCAGCACGATCTCGGGATCGCTGTCGGGCCGCTCCGCAAGCGTCTGGGAGCCGCCGCGCAGCATTCCCCCGTAGGCGAGACCGTTGGCCAGTTTCATCACGGCAGGGCCGAAGCGATGCTGTTCGGTCAAGGTGACGCAGGCCGGGTGTGCCTGGGCATCCGTGGGTTCGTAGATGCCGCAGTGCTGAAAGACGTCGGGGAGCAGCCAGCGTTTGATGTCGTCGCGTTCCTGCTCCTTGAGCCCGCTCGGGATGACCGGGCCAAGCTGCATGAAATCGCCGAGCAGGACGGCAGCCCTACTGGCTTTGCCGGTGGCCAGGAGCACCTCGGGCAGAGCGGCTGCGCCGGCCTCATCGACCAGGACGACGTCGTAAGGGCCTTCGAAGACGGCCCGATTGGAACGGAACCGGGCCAGTGTGGTGGCGACCAGCTTGGCGCTCTTGATGATCTCGCCCTGGGCGTTGCGGGCCAGCCGCTCGTATTCCTCCTGGGTGTTCTGGTACTGCTGCTCCAGCTGCGGCTTACGGGCGCTGTCGGCGGCCACAAGTGGACGGAGGCGTTCGGCCCGGTCGTGCAGGGTCGGCCAGTTCTTCTTCGCGGCCTGTTCGGTCAGCGTCTGGGCCTGCTGCGCTGCGACAGCCGCCGCAGTAGCCTGATTCTTTTCCCGCTCGGCCGAGGTACACAGTCTGTGTGCCCGCTCTGTTGCCGCCCGTGTGGCGTCGGCCTCTCTGTCGAGGTGCCGGATCTGTTCCCGGCTGAGCGGGACGGAGTCGGACAGCGCCGTGATTTTGGCATCGAATGCAGAGACCCGGGCGGCGGCGGTATGGTGCGCGTCCACGGACTGCTGACGCGCTGCCTCCGCCTGCTCTTCGGCGTCAGCCAGTTGCTCCTGGAGTGCGACCAGCTTCTCGCGCGCACGCCAGCGGGCCACCGACCCCTTCGCCTCCCACTGCTTCACCTGATTCCGCAGGGGCCGGCACTCCTCAGCGGCCAGTAACGCATCAGCTGCTCGGTGTTCTGCAGCCTGCCGGACCCTGGCCGACTCGTCGCAGAGCCGGTCCACCTCGCGCCATACCTCGCGCGAGGGCTCTGCTGCAGCAGCCCGGTCCGACGCCACCTTCGCCGCCCCCGCAGTTTCGGCCATGCCACGAGCGGCATGCGCGTACCGGTCGTCGGCCGCGTCGCTGCGGGCCAGTGCAGAGGCCAGGTCCTGACCGGGCGTGCGCAGCAGTTGCAGTGCAGCGAAGTATGCGGCCGCGTCGAACCCGGCGAGTGCAGCGTCCATGGCGGCAAGTTGACCGGCGCGGTCGCGGATTTCGACCAGCTCAGCCTCCACGGCGCTACGGCGCTGAGCCGTCTGCGCTAATCGGCTTCGGACCATGAGCGGCAGCGACACCGAAGGGTCTTCCGCCACCTCTTTAAGATGCGGCGGGCCCACACGGACGATTTCACCCGGACTGTGGCGCTTCTCCCGCACCACCCCGAGCAGGGCGTTATCCACAGCGACATTGGTCGCAGAGACCAGCAGCACCCGCTCGCCCCGCGCGATCAGGTCACCGATGGCGCGTTTGAGGACCGTGGTCTTACCGGTCCCCGGCGGCCCCCACACCAGATGAACCCCCTCACCTAGGCACGCCCGGTAGGCGTCTGCCTGGGCCGGGTGGAAACCAGGAGGGTCCGGCTCCGCTCCCGGAGCCCCGCCGATACTGCGGGCTGCCAGGGCCGCGGCCAGCGGGTGTTCGCCCAGTTGGGCGATGCCGTCGCGCAGGGCCTCGATGAGGAAGGTGGGCGGCTGCTTCAGCATCCACAGGTGGGCGTCGGTGATGTCGGCGAACTCGGCCACACGCAAGGTGAGCAGGGACCCGTTCTGCACCGTCTCGGAGACGCCGAAGCCGTCCTTCTCGATGGCCCTGTCATCAGGCCCGGCCAGCCGCAGGCTGTCCAACTGGTCCGGCCCGATGTCAGTGCCGCGCAAGTCCACAGCGTACTGGCCGGGTTCACCGGTCCGGGCCGCCCGCCCGATCCGCTGCCAGCGCGCTGTTCTCCCTGCGCCTCCCTCCAAGGCGATCCATTCGCCGAGTGCCGCCGTGATCTCCTCACGCCACCCCACGTACCGTCCCCCAGCCCTGCCCCGCTTCGGACTGGCAGACCTACCCAGTCACACGGTGCAACATGCCCGGCTCGGTTGGTGGCCAACGGGCGGCTCGGTGCTTGTCAGTACTTGGGCCGAGCATCAGGCGACCTATGTGACGTAAAGCCAGGAAGCGCAGACCTAATTGTCCGCGAGTTCACAATCGCCCGCCGTGTACTCCACGACGAGCGGGCTTGCCACTACGCACCGGGAAGTGGTGTAGGTGCGAGGGATGAGCCCAGTGACTCGCGCATACCCGGTCATCACAGCGGAGGTGTCGATGCTGTCGTCCGCGTCATCCAGTGCGTGCAGCAGCTCATGCACGGCTTGGCCATGCAGGCGCGCTGCTGTCGGGCGTGAGATCTGATCGGTCGGCGCCGTGTCACGGTGTCTGATGAGTGCGTCGACGACCTGCCCGGCCTTTGCTATGAAAGCGCTGCCCAAGCTGGAGGCCGAGTTCATCGAGTCCGGTGCGACACCTTCGACCGGCATCGCATTCCAGCCGCGCAGATGTTGGACCGACCCATGCATCAACAGGCGGCAGCGCTCGTCGGTGCTCCCTTCAGTTGCCGGCTCCACGAACAGGACGAGGTCCTGGTGTGTGTCGCTGAACGTCACGCAGCGCAGCGGCGCTTCGAACTGCACTCACTGGCCAGGTCGTAGCCGGGGCTCCGTGTACCAGTCCGCAAGAAGCGCAACGTGTTTGTGCACCTCACGTAGGTGCCGTAGTTGACTTTGCTCGGTATCCACAGCTGGCGTGTCCATGTCGACGCCGCCTAGAGGTGTGGTCAGGCGAAGCGCACCCATACGCGCGGTACGCCGCGGCTCAGGGACGAACTGCCGCAGTTTGCTGTCCGACAAGTAGACGATCTCGCGCAAGGGACGCCCCGTCCGGTGAGCTGGCGATGACAGGAGCCATCCTGCCAGCGCCCACTGACAGTGGCCGACGCCGCACGATCGCTCTGCCTATTCCTCCAGCTGACAGCGGCGTGTGCGAGCTGGCCCGATAATGAGCAGGCATGCACCTTACGCCGCGATGTCTGGGGGGACGTCATGGAAGATCGGCTTGAGACGGGTTCGGAACTGCATCGACTCAACGAGCAAGTTGAGGACATAGGTAAAGGTCAGACCCGTCATGAGGGGAGACTGGGAGACTTCGAGGATGAGCTTCTCGGTGTTCGAGCTGAGGTCGTCAGGCTTGGCAGCGAGGTCTCGGAAGTGCGTCAGGAGATCGAAGGACTAGAGGATACGGTCTCCGATACTCGCCAGATGCTCGACACATTTATTGAACAGTACGGCCGTGACAGAGAAGTGGCGAAAGCCCAGGCCGAACTGTCCCGCTTGACGACCCAGTGGCATGCGGACTTCGGACAGCGCAAGCAGACCCGTGCCCTGGCGCGCGGGCTGGTTCATACCCTCACTGCCCATGCTGTCTACAGGACTGTGGTCAGCTCAGCTGCGGTGCGTGCCTGTACCGAAGAGCGGATGCTCCTCGAACCGACATACTGGCTGGCTCCGGCTGCGATGGCGGTCGCAGCGAAGTTCCGCGATGAAGGTGAGCGCGGCGAGAGTGCGCAGGCACATGCACGCATGCTGGATGCTGCCAAGGCCGACCTCTTCTTCTCGCTGACGTGCTCGCGCTTCGGAGACGAGACGCAAGCGGCTGCATGGATGGACATGTACCTCCAGTCACTCGACCCTCAGGAACTCGGCCAGGACTTCTTCGTCGTCCTGGATGCCATTGCGAGCAAGGAACTGGGCGACGAGGCGCTCGGATATGCCCAGCGGGCGATGGCGGGATGGAACCGGAGCATCCTCCAGTTCCCCGGTGATAAGCATGCATTCGCTGACGTGCGTGGTGGTGAGCAGTGGCAGACTCGCCTGGAGAACCTGCGGCGGCGGATGGCCAAGAAGCAATACTCGGCGCTGCATAGAACGAGCGGAAACCAGTGGGACGGACTTCGCCTTGGGTGGGAACTCGCGACCGTGCCCGACCAGACCCTGGCTTACCTCGTGCACATGTTCCCTGACGGACCCGACGGAGTCGACTGGCCCATCAAGGATGGCCGCTACGTGGATAGGGCCCTGGAACGCCTGATCAACCAGCTTGAACCCGACGAAGCAGACATGCGGGCGAAGATGCGGCGACTGGAGCAAGTCATCGCGCATGACGGAGACCTTGAAGCCGTCGGACAGGCGCACGAGTCGCCCTTCAGCCCCGATGCCGATCCCGTGACGTTCATGACGCTCCTTGATCAGGCCGTCTTCGAACCGGATGAAGCCCGGCTCGGCCCGCCGGCTCGCCGCATGGCCCTTCGCGCCATTTGGTCAACCCTGGAAAACGCCGCCAACCGGATCGTCGCAGAGTCCCGGCAGCATCTTCCCCAGCGCATCACGCTAAGTGTTGCGGACTGGTCGTGCACTGTTTCGACGGACCCGGAGCTGTTTCCAGATCCGGACCCGCTCCTTCGTGACCTTGCCGCGCACATTACGCGGCAGACACAGGTCCAGTCAGAGGCGGTCGTGCGGAGATGGCCACGCGTCTGCGGTGCGCTAGCGATGGGAGGAGTCAGCGGGTTGTTGGTGGTGCCGTTTGTTGACGAAGCGTGGCGAGGGTTCTTCACGCTCCTCGCCATCGGCATGGTCGCGTGGGTTGTATGGGAAATCTGCGGTGTTCCGCTCCGAAGGAAGCAGGTACACGAGCAGGGTGACCGGTTGCGCAACGACTCCGTCGCGACCTTGGCCAAGGCGCTCGCCCAAGGCAAGGACTTCTTCGAGGAATGGCATGAGGCCATGGAAGGACTGTCAGACCTCACCTCGTGGGGAGGGCATCCCAACTCGAACTGACCACCGGATCACACGACCCTACCGAGGGCACAGAAAAGGAACATGAGTGGACACCTCCAAGCTGATCGGCGGCCGTTACAGGCCGAAGGAACGGCTCGGCAGCGGCGCCATGAGTGAGGTATGGACAGCCGAAGACCTCAATCTGGGCCGGACCGTGGCTCTCAAAATCGTCGCGGGGCGACGTATGACCCAGCCCGGAGCCCGCACAGAGCTTGCTCAGCCGACAGCGCGAGGGGTCAAACGTGAGGGCGTGGCCATGGCGAGGGCCATGCATGCAAACATCGCACACATCTATGACGCCGGTGAACACGACGGCGAGCTCTACATTGCTATGGAGTACGTCAAGGGACAATCACTTGCCGAACACCTGAAGACGGGGCCACCCCTACCCCTTGAACGAACCGTACGGTGGACGCGTCAGATCTGCGAAGGCCTCAGCGCAGCGCACACTGCGCAAGTGATCCACCAGGACATCAAGCCCGGCAACATCATGATCACGCTTCAGGGCGACGTGAAGATCGTGGACTTCGGACTGGCCCTTCTCGCCGACCTCACTCAGTCCCGCACCAGTGCCGGCACCCCGCTCTACATGGCACCAGAGCGGTGGGACGGAGAGCCCGGCAGCCGACGCAGCGACCTGTACTCCACAGGGTGCGTCCTGTACGAGATGCTGACAGGGCGTCCACCCTTCGGCACCTCTGATGACGACCCCATGACCGTGGGCAGGATGCATCAGGACGATGCGCCGGCACCTCCGAGTGCCCATCGTCCCGGCGTGCCCGCTCAGCTGGACTCCATCGTCCAGACACTGCTGGCCAAGGACCCGGCGCAGCGCCCGCAGAGCGCAGAAGCGGTTGCCCAAGCTGTGAGCAAAACGCAGCGTGTGCTGGATATTGCAGCCGCGGACGACGAGATCAGACGAGCAGACCCGCCTGATACGCATGACCGCGATGCTGGCTTCTCCGAGCGTATCCGCGACCTGGACCGCTACATCTTTGATCTGGAGCTCCGGTATAGAGCGAGCGCACCGTTGGTGATCGAAGCACGCGGAGAGCACGCCGAACTCACAGGCCGGTCAGGCGATACCCGAGGAGCAGCCGCCCTGTACGACCGGCTCGGCCATGACTGTCAAAACTTCTTCGGACCTTATGACGTGCGGGCACTCAACGCGTTCGAGGGCGTCGCACGGTGGATTGCGAGATCGGGCGCACGCTACGAGCCCTAAAGATCGTGTACAGCCCGCTCAGGGGTCAGCGGTTTGTCTTCGTCACGCTCACCGGTCGGATGGCCAGGACAGTGCCGTCCTGGTGGATGCTGACCGGGCCACCCCAGTCGCTGTCCCAGCCGGTGCGGGGCAGTGACGACCTGCGGTTGTGTGTTTGCGCGCGCCACTGCGCTACCTGAGGCCCCTGGGTGGCGCCTCTTCCCGCCAGGTACTCGAAGAGGTCTTTCTCGACGCCGGAGAAGGCCTCCACGTGAGTTCCGTTGAGCCGGAAGATGTGGTCTGTTCCGGCGAACTCGTCACCGAGCAGAGTGTGGGCGATGTCCTGCACGCTGCCGGCGGAGGGGTGCTCAAATGTCTTGAAGAACTCGCTGCCCTGCCGCTTCGTGAGCAGTCGCGCGGTGGCGCGCCCTGATCCAGCGAATGCCATCAGGCCCGCAGCGTCAGTGTGGGCCAGTGTCTCCTGGAACCAGGCGAAATGCTCTGCTCGGACCTGGCAGCCGGGCAGAGGGTCGAGTGTCTGGTCTTCCCCGGTGGGGCGCTCGATGCCGGGGAAGTGATTCTTCTGTTGCGGGGGTTGGTCCAGGTCCAGGTCCGCGGCATCCGCTCCCGTTGGAAGATCGAGACGTGAACCATCGCCCGGCGCATGCAGGGCATGGACGGTGACCGGCCCATCCAGAGGGAGCTCGGTGCTGAACAACAACCCAGGTGTCTGGTTCCACGCCCCGACGTGCAGGCCGTCGACGTGTGCCGCGCATGAGGCCAACTGGTCGTGCGAAACACCGGCTCCGCTGTGGTTGCCCTTGCACGCGATCGGGATGATCACAGACGGCAGCGACGGCTTCCACACTTCCGCCAGGAAGTGAGGCCGATAGCGGTAGCCGACACTTGCGCTCTTGTCATCCTTCGTATCTCTCTCGGCGGCGGTCAGTGCCCAGCCAGCCCGCAGGGCTGTGTCGGAATGAACGACGGACACGCTGTAGCCGGGAAAACGGTTGCGCAGGATGTGCTCTGCCAGCACGAGAGCGAAGGCCTGGCCCAGTTCCTCGGACTGCAGTGTTTTGTAGTGCCTGGCGATCTGCCGCCCCTCCGAGGACAGCCACAGCAACGATCCCTTCCCCGCCTGCAGCGCCTGGATGTACTTCAGGCTGCCCCAGTGCTCAGCGAGTCCGCGTGCCGCACCGCGCCGAGTGAGCACCATGCCTCGCGCGAGACGGTGCAGCAGCCCGATGTACGGCAACCGAACCGAACTCTGCAACTCGGCGTCAGGCAGGGCTTGCAGCCCTTGTTTGCGCCGGAGCAAAGGCGGCATCTCCTTGCGCGCCTTGCCTTCGTTCTCGGCCTCCTCGGCCTTCCGCTCACGTTCCCGATGCTTCTTGCTGTCGTCGCTGTGAGCAGCCACGTCGACGCTGCCGGCCAGGGCGCTCTTGGAGTCGGTGGCCACCGTGACCGGCTGTAGCAGTTGCTTCAGCACGTCGGTTGCACTCGGCGCGTCTTCCATGAGGCACCCTCCACTCGCACGGTTCCCACGGACAAGGGTGTCCGGGCGGCGCCTTGGGCTGCCAGACGGCAACTGAACAATGGCCTGAATTATCAGACCTCAGCATCGTTTGGGTAGCTCAGGGCGACGCTGGCCGGTGATTCGTTCGCTCTCGCTTCTGTGGCCGAAGGCGAGGGTGAACGCGGTCACCGTGGCGTTTTCCACTGCGAGCGGGGATGAGCGTAGGTGTCCCAGGTCTCGGAGAACTCTGCGTGCCGGGACAACGCCTGGACGGTCTTTGGGTCGTGGTGTCCGCGGGCGCCCAGGGTGCCCGTGTAGAAGTGCTTCAGGTCATGGAACCGTGTCCCTTCAGGGAGACGGGCCAGCCTGCATGCTTCCGCCTTTGTCGTGAAAGTCGCTGTACAGGACCGGTCTGCCGAACCGGTCTCGACGACGGCCGAACGATTAGCCGACGCCGACACAGGCCATCCATCCACTGGATGAACTGCATCAGGACATTGGATGAGCCACCGGATTCCCACCAGGAGGCTGATGCCGCAAGGTGGCGAAAACCGAACGGCAGATGCAATGTGCGGGGCAGAAGACGGTCCTGCTTCGGTACGCGCCGCCGACACCGATGTCCTGTCAGCGAGCCGTGGGACAGCACTCGTAGATGAGAACGACGTCTTGCCCTGCTACCTCGCCCACGTCGTAAGGCCGCGGCAGCCGCCAGTGTCCTTACGGCCCTGGCCCTTGTCCTGGTGACACGGGTCGGCGCCACCGGTTCCGTGGCCGCGTCCGGTTCAGGCGCCCGCTCCGGCGCGGCGACGGTCCGCGCCCGCCAGGAACGCCACCCTGTACAACTTCGCCCCGCGCGACCTGGGCGGCGATGACGGGCTGTCGCCCTCGCCCGCCGCTCCGCTGCGCTACGGCGCTCCCACGCGGCCCTGTTGCTGATGCGCCGCGGGCGGTCGGCCGGGGGTGGGGCCGCTGCTCGACCGCAGGTCTACGACTCGAGGCCTTCGAGGAGGGCTTCCAAGTGCGGAGCATGTAGCAAGCCTCGTCGGCGAGGGCGGGATCGTGCCCTCCGCGCTGGAGCTCCTCGCGATGGCAGGACAGGGGTTGGTCTTGCCAGAGACAGCCCGCTGTAGTGGCGTGGCGTGGGTAGTCGTCGAATCGGGACTCATGGCTAGGGGCAGCTCCCAGGGCGGGGCGACGCCAACTGCTCAGGTCAGCGGCTGCCGGCGTTTGAACACGCCGTTGGCCTTCGTTCCTGCTTCCAGCTCTTCAGGCAGCTCAGCGGCACAGACCAGCTCTTGTCAGTGTCTGGTGATACACATTCCACTAGCCATCGTGAATCAAGCCGGTAGAATTGATTCAGAAGGAGGTGCTACGTGGATCTTAAGCTTGTGGGGGAGCGGATCCGCCGCGAACGCGAACGGGCTGGGCTCAGCCAGCGCGACCTCGCTGCTCGCGCTCACCTCTCCCAGCCAACCTTGACTCGCATCGAAAACGGCGCCCGCGCCAGCGTCACGCTCGCTGAGCTAGATCGCCTCGCGGTCGCCCTGGATGTTCCTGTGCGGCTGCTGACCAGCGGGAATCCTGTCCGCAGCAGAGTCCGCATCGCGGCGAGGGCCAACGACGTGGTGAATGAGGAGCGCGAAGAGGCCCTGCGGCACACGCTTGAAGTGCTTGAGCTCGATGCCCGCCTGGACAAGCTCGGGACTGCCGCAGCCCAGCAGCGCAAGCCGGACGGTTTTCTGCCCGTGCCGGACGAGCGGCTGCCACGGGAGCAGCAGGCCAGAGAGCTGGCCCAGCAGGTACGGACGGCTCTCAACCTCGGCAGTGCACCGATCGCTGACGTGGATGAGCTGATCGAGCAGCTCACCGGCGTCGACACAGCAGTGCTGCAGTTGCCGAAGACAACGGACGGATTCACGGCCACAGATCCAGAGCGTGAGACCACACTCATTGCGGTCCGCGCCTGCGACGTCCCCGAACGCCAGCGGTTCAGCTTCGCTCACGAGCTTGGGCACCTGCTGTGGAATGACGGCGCCCAAGTACATGAGCTAGACGATGGACGAACTCCGGGAGAGCGGCGATGCGATGCCTTCGCCCGCCACCTCTTGGCTCCAGAGGAAGGAATCAAGACCTGGCTAGCAGCCGAGAAGCTCCCTGAAAATTCCCGTATAAACGAACGCACGGTCGCGCTCCTAGCGCGCCACTTCCGCGTCAGCTTCATCGTCATCCTCATCCAGCTCGAATCAATGATGCTGATCACGGAAAGGCAGAAAAAGGAGCTGCGAGGTCCGACCGGAGCTCAGCTGGCACAGCGATATGGCTGGGGGCCGGCATATAAACAAGAACAGGCAGCCGCTGAAGCGGTAAGGGCCCCACGGCGTATCCTTGAACGCGCTGTAGAAGCGTACCGCCAGAACATCATTGGAGTCCGCGCTCTGGCCATGCTTGAAGGGCGCAGCCCGGAAGAAGCGGAAGCCAGACTCAGGGAAGCTGGCATACTTCCCAGCCCTCCGAACCCCAAGCGCGCTAATCTCTCACGGTTGGTTGCCCGCGGGATGGCGAAGGACTAGTAGAGTAGTCCCGGCGGAGGCATCGAAGGGGTGGGGGATTGCCCGAGGAGCAGATAGAAGCATCCAGCGAGGATGCTTCGCTGGAGCAACGGGAACCTGTCTGCATTCTGGACGCGGTTATCTGCGTGCACTTCGTCGGCGCAAACCTCCAACGTCTTCTCGTAGACGTGCTGCGGAGGGCTGACCTGGTACTCCTCGTGCCGCAGGAAGTCTGCGACGAGGTCGCACGCAAGGACCGGAAGTACCAGGGGATCAAGCTCAGATGGACACGCTTCACAAACAGTGACTGCGTCGAGGTCCTCCCGGAACTCCAGGCCCAGTCCGCCCCGGACCGTGTGGTTGAGGTCTTCGTGGAGGTGCGAGGCCGTCAACTCGAAGATGCACTCCGGGAGTCGAAAGATCTCGGTGAGGCAGTCGTGGTAGCTCACGGAGTGCACTACCAGGACCAGGGGCACGAGGTCCTGGTCGCCATCGATGACCAAGGCGGCCAGGCCCTCGCAGCAGAGCGCGATCTCCAGATCATCACCGTGGAAGACGTTCTGGGACTTGCCGTCGAATTCGGAAAATTCTCAACCGAAGGTGATCTTAAGAAGGCCTACGAAAAGCTCCGGAAATTCGGAGACGGGCTGCCGTCTTATAGATATACGCCCCTGCCGATTCGTTTCAAGGAGTGGCGGGCGCGCAACGCAGGAGAGTAGTCTCGGTCGGCATCGTGGGATGGCTGCGCCGGGTCAAAGTAAATTTCCCCATTTGTTGCCGGTAGGGCGTTGGTTTCATCTAATCCTTTTCGTAGCGGCTGAAAAATAATCCGTTCTATCTGTCCGGTGGGTGTGGCAGGCGTATGAAAGCCGCCTTGGTCTCCCGGTGAGCAAGGCGGACATCGTCTGGTCGGTCGGCTGCCACCAGACTCCGGGGTGACCAGTACCCGTTAGCCTCGCCGTTTCAGTTGGGGTTGCTGGGCGGCTGAGCGAGTTTGTTTGAGGCCGTGTCGGCCGGTGGACATGGTGAGAGCCCGACGCGGGGTCGGGTTCTCCAAGGTCCTTGAGTCGAGGTGGGCGGGGACAGCGAGTCAGCTGGCGGGGCGGGGCAATGCGGCCAGGCGGTGGAACGCGGCCGCGAGTTCATGTCGCCAGGGCCAGGTCGCTGATATCCGAAGGTGGAGGCGGCGGCCGCCCCGGGTGATCCGGGCGGCGACGTGCAGGATCCGGTAGCGGAGTTTCTTGGGTTCGGCAGCCGCGAGTTCGCCGTCCAGCAGGAGGACGCGGGTCCAGGCGAGGAGGTCGATCGCATAGACGACCCGGAGCGTCGTGCGGGAGATGCCCGCTCCCTCCGCCGTTTGCCGCTCGCTGGCGTGATGCATAGGGCCACCCGCGATCTCCGCGAAGTTCAGATGCGCCCGCAGCACCCGCAAGGCGGTCCGGCCACGCTCCCCGCGCCAGGGCGTCGTCTCGATCTGGTCCCGCAGTGCGGCGAGAACCTCGTACGCGTGCTGGCGCGACTCCAGGACCCTCGTGCTGCTCACCGCGGCTGAGGCGCTGGCCCAGACCCGGCGGATGTAGTCCAGGGCGCGCGCCTGCCCAGAGCGCAGCGCGATGTGCCGGGCGTGCCGTCCGCCCTCGTGATCGGGGTGGAGCAGCAGCCGGGTCAGCTCGTCGACGGCGCCGCCGGCGCGGGCAACATGGCAGGCGATGGCCGCCGTGATCCGGTGCCCGTGCTCGGCCGCGCCTTGACGGTCCGCGCGCAGGACTACGGTCCGGCCGTCGGAGGAGAGCATGCTGTAACTGCCCGCCGCGTAGCGGCCGGTGAGGTCCCCGAGCAGAATGAGATCGGCTGCAGCCGTAGGCAGTTGGTGAAGGCCCAGTCGCTCGCCTGGGTGAAATGGCCGTCGGGGAGAGCCTGTCTGGTGGGTGCTGTGTGGCACTGTGGAGCCGTCCCGCAAGGACAGAGACGCCACCCAGGCCCGCTAAAACCACGGGTGGTGTCCGGTACCGACCTCCAATCGGTGCCAGCGAAGCCTCCAGGATGGCCATCCTGGAGGCATTCGTATGCCTGGCTCCGATGGTGGAGGCAGGCGTCCCCATCGCGGCTCGACCGAGATCGATTCCGAGTGCCGTCAGCGGGTACACAGCCTGATCAACGCCGTCTGACCTGGGCCGACTCGGACCAAAACAGAGGGCGATTGCCTCTGATTGGCTCCGAGCAGCTCGGTTCGAATCGGGGTCGAATCAGAGCGGTTTCCTCTGACTGCCTCCGGTCGCCTCTGCAACCCGACCTAGCAGGTCACAGCCGATACGACTCGCAAAAGCGCAGGTCAGAAAGGTGCTCCAGGAATACCCGGCGTACAGCCC
>NZ_JBHXLV010000142.1:0-17027 GCF_042721685.1 Streptomyces sp. NPDC058459
CCCCTCGGGTGTGCGGGCATCAGGGGGATGCCGGTGCTCAGACCCGGCGGGCCGCGTCCGCGAGCACCCGGTTGACGACCTCCAGGTACCGGCCGGGCGTCTCGGCCTCCTCCAGTGCCTCTTCGTCGAGCGCGACACCGTAGTCCCGCTCGATGGCACCGGTGACCTGGAGCAGGGCCAGCGAGTCGTAGTTGAGCTCGGCGAACGGCACGTCCAGCACGTCGCCGTCGAGGTCGTAGCTGCTGTCGCCGGCGTTGGTGCGCAGCAGGGTGACCAGATCCTTGATGTCGAGCGGTTCCATGGGTGGCTCTCTCTTCTCGTGCGGAGCACGGTCAGCGGCGGGTCGGTCGGTGATGAGTCGGTCGGTGAAGGTTCGGTCGGTGATGGTTCGGTCGGTGATGGGTCGTCAGCGACGCCCGTCCGCGGACCGCGGCAGGGCGGTCCGGGGCCGGGCGGGACACCCCGGGGTGTCACCGGGCGGTGAGAGCTCGCCCGGGGGATTCGGGGAGGAAGCCTCGGTGATCGGCCGTCGCCGGGCCCTCCATGGCGGCGGGGGCGGCACCGAGGCGCCGCACTGCACGGCAGGCTCGGGCGAGGAGATGAGGCAGCGCGTCCTGTCGTACGAAGAAGTGGTCGCCGTCGACCGTCCGCGTCGCCGAGGGACCGGCGTGCCAGCTGCGCCAGCCGTCCACCACGGACGGCGGAGCCAGGGGGTCCCGGGTTCCGGCTACGGCGAGCAGGGGTACCGGTGCCTGACCGGTGTCCGCGGCGGCGCGGGCGGAGACTCGGAGTGCGTGGGCCAGACGCAGGTCGTCGCGGAGTACGGGCAGCGTCGCCCGGTGCCAGTAGTCACCCGGTCGCACTCCGCCCGGCAGCGCTCCCATGGAGCGGAGCCCGTCCAGCAGCCCGGCGTCCGGGAGAGCGTGGTGGTCGGACAGTGCGCTGGCCCGGTCCGGGGGCGGACAGGCGCCCACGACCAGGAGGTCGGGAAGCGGCAGTGCCCGTTCGAAGAGCGCCTGGGTGAGGGTGTAGGCCACCATGGCGCCCAGGCTGTGGCCGTAGAAGACGAACGGCCGGTGCGGTTCGGGCCTGACCTGACGGAGCAGTTCGGCCACGAGTGCGGCCCGGTCCGTCAGACGGGGTTCACGTCGTCGGGTGCCCCTGCCCGGCAGCAGGACCGGGATGGGCTCCACGTCCGGTCCGGTCCGGCGCGACCAGCCGTGGAAGGCGGAGGTGCCGGCTCCCGCGTGCGCGAAGCAGTACAGCTGCGTCGGCGCCGGTGTGTCCGCCATGTCCGCCCCCTCCTCGACACTGCCGTCCTTGCGGCCCTCTCAGGCTCGCCGACATTCCTAGAGGCGGGCTAGAAACGGTCCTGACGGACGGCCGGAGCGGGAGGAGTCAGGACGCGTAGAGGTCGAAGGTCGAGCCGCGTCGGGGCCCGGCGACGACACTGAGGGCGGGGTCCACTCCCAGCATGGCCTGGTGCAGGCGCTGTATCTGGGGCGAGGGCTCGACGCCGAGTTCCTCGACGAGCCGGACACGCATCTGCCGGTAGACGTCGAGAGCCGCGGCCTGCCGGCCCGAGCGGTACAGCGCCACCATGGCCTGCGAGTGCAGCCCCTCGTGCTGTGGGTGACGGGCTATCAAGTCTCTCAGCTCGACCAGGAGTTCGCCGTGCCGGCCCAGGCGCAGCTCGGCGTCGATCCGCCGCTCCACGGTGACGAGCCGGCTCTCCTCCAGGCGGAGTGTCTCGATGGTCAGCACCGGTCCGACGGGCACGTCGACCAGAGCCGGCCCCTGCCAGAGGTCCAGTGCCCGGCGCAGCGCGTCGGCGGCGCGCGCGTCGTCGCCCGCCTCGAACGCGGCGCGGCCCGCGCTCGCCAGGCGCTCGTAGTCGTGTGCGTCGACGCTGTCGGAGGGGATCTGCAGTACGTACCCGCCGTGGCGGGTCACCAGAACCTCCTTGGCGTTACGCGGAGAGTCGGGCCCCATGGCGACGCCCAGCCGTCGGCGCAGCTGGAGGATGTAGGTCTGCAGGGTGGTGAGGGCGCTGACCGGGGGGTGCGAGCCCCAGAGTTCTTCCATCAGGGTCGGCACGGGCATCACCCGGCCCGGGTACAGCGCGAGCAGCGCGAGGATCTGCCGGGGCTTGCCCGCTGACGGCGCGATCTGCACACCGCCGATGTCGGCGTTCAGTGGACCCAGTACCTGAATCTTCACGTGTCTCCCCTTTGACGTCGCGTTCTCGCCGAATACCCGTTCGAAGAGGTGGGTGTGCAAGTACGGTAACGACCCGATATCGAGGCGCGCACGCGCTCTTGAGCGCTCGTCAAGCTTCCTTCCACGCGTCCCGGACGGAAGCTGGCGCGGGGATGAGAAGTCCTGCGAGCGGGCTTCGTCTCAGCTCGCCAGCGGTGCCAGCCGGGACACCGCGGGCCGCTGGGCCGAGGGTGTCTGGTGCGGGGTCGCCAGCAGGATGGAGTGCTGCAACCGGCTCAGCGCCGGCGACGGTTCGAGGCCCAGTTCGCGCACGAAGGTGTTCCGCAGCCTGCGGTAGACGTCAAGGGCCTCACTGCGGCGGCCGGAGCGCTGCAGCGCCACCATGAACTGTCCGTGCAGGTTCTCGTGGGTGCGGTACTTGCTGACCAGGACGGTCAGTTCGGAGAGCAGTTCGCGGTGGCGGCCGAGCCGGAGATCGGCCTCGATGCGCTGGTCCAGCGCGCACAGCTTGCTCTCCTGGAGGCGCCGGGCCTCGATCTCGAGCTGCGGCCCGGGCTCGACGTCCGCGAACGGAGCACCGTGCCACAGGGCGAGTGCCTCGCGCAGCACTCGTGCCGCGCGCTGGTGGTCGCCGGCGTCCATGGCGCGGTAGCCGAGACCGGCCAGCCGCTCGAACTCCCAGACGTCGCTGTGGCCGTCGCCGGAGTTCAGCTGATAACCGCCCGGGTGCGTCGCGAGCACGTCCTTGGCCGTGACGGACCGGTTGCCGTTCGCCTCAAGGGCGGTGGTGATCAGCTCGCGGATCTGGAGCACGTACGTCTGCAGCGTGGTCCGCGCGCTCCGCGGAGGGCGGTCCGCCCAGAGTTCCTCGATCAGCGCCGGGACGGGAACGGCCGTATCCGCTCGCAGCGCGAGCAGAGCGAGCACCCGTCGCGCCTTCGGCGCCGTCGGCGTGATGGAGACCCCGTCGTCTCGTACTCCCAGCGTGCCCAGTACCTGGATGTCCACGGCATTTCCCCCTGTCGGCCGCCGTTGGCGCACTCGATTCACGCCGTGGTGGCGGGTAGAGCATGAGTAAAAAACAGTCGATGCGGTTTGTCAATATGAAACCTGATGGTTGGTTTTTAATTGACCGTCGGGTCCGGCCGGTGCCCCTGCGGACACGTGCCGGCCAGGCCGTCCGGCCCGGACCCCGGGGCGTGCCGGTTCGACCCGACCAGCAGCAACAGGCCCCAGATCTGGCTCACGCGCTCCGCCGGGCGCCAGTCCGCGTTCCGCGCCGCCAGGGCCTGGAGCCCGACGGTGCTAGCGAGCACCGTCGCCTCCATGGCCCGCCAGGAGACGCCGTCGGCCAGCTCGCCCTCGCGCTCCGCCCGGCGCAGCGTCTCCCCCACCCAGTCCTGCCAGCGGCGGGACAACGCGCCGCCGCCTTTGCGCGTGATGTCGCCGTCCATCTGGAATCCGGCCCGTATCACCACGTCACCCTCCATGACGGCCGCGAGATTCCCGGCGGCGACCGCCAGCATCTGCAGCCCCGGGCGGGGCGGTCCGTCCCGGGCGTCCGCGATGATCTGGTCGAGAGCGTGCGCGGCCTCCTCCTCCACGGCGCGGGCCAGGTCGTCCTTGCTCTTGAAGTGGAAGTGCAGCGCCCCTCTGCTCACCCCGGCCCGGTCGCTGATCACCGGCAGGGACGCGGGTACGTACCCCTCGCTCGCGAAGACCTCAGCGGCCGCCCGGATCAGTGCGCGGCGCGTCCGCACCGCACGTTCCTGTGTGGCCATCCGGCCCCTCCCCGGTCAGTTCGGAGGCCGTCGGGTCGGCCTCCGACGCTCGCCGCCCGCTGCCGGACAGCATCAGGCGAATCGATGCGGAGGCCCACAATAAACCAGACATGCGGTTTACTCTGGGGACGTGCGGTCACAGAACGGAGACGACGTCGAGGGTTCTCCGCCGCGCCGGGATGCCACGTCACGAGCAGGCCCTGATCAGGTACCGGCCTCGGCGTGGGCCGCCGACTGCCGGTGCTGCTCCACCTCGGCGATGACCCGGGCACCGCGGTCGGGGGCGGTGTCGAGCCGGACGAGCACGGCCGGAGCGGTGATCGCGGGAAGCATGTGATCGAACAGCGCCGACATGCGTTCCTCCAGGTCTGTCCATTCGGTGGCGGCCTGGGACACGAACTGCACGCCGATCCACGCGCCGAGGAAGACCTGCGCCGTCACCTCGGGGACCACGTGCGGCAGAACCTCGTTGCGGTCCTTGGCCTCCGAGAGGAACGAGGTGATCAGACCGGCCCAGGCCGGCCAGGCGCTCCCGAAGACCTCCCGGCCCTGCAGGTCGGCGGAGAGCCGGACGCCGGCCAGCAGCATGGGCTCCCGGGGCAGCCGCCTGGCCAGCGTCATGCCGGCGTCCACCCACTCCTGCAGCTTCAGCTCCCGGGGCACGTGGTAATCGGTGCTTATCTGCGCCTGGAGCACACTCTGGGCGAGGTCGGCCTTGGAGTCGAAGTGGAAGTACAGGGCGCCCTTGGTGACCTCGGCCCTGCTGAGGATCTCGGCGATGGTGGCTGCCGCGTAGCCGCGCTCGGCGAAGACGGACGCCGCAGCATCGAGCACAGCCCGGCGGGTCCGCAGAGCTCGGTCCTGCTGAGCCATGAGGACCCCTCATCAGAGTGAAAAATAAACCAACGGGCTCGAACCTTAGCGCACCGTGACCGTGGGAAAAGCAGACCAGCGGTGTACTTCCCCATCCTGCGGAAGCGGTACTGAGGATCAGTCATGCGCTACCAGGCAGTGCGTCCGCCGTCCACCGGAACGGTCGCCCCGGTGACGAAGGACGCCTGGTCGCCGCACAGCCACGCCGCCGCCTGGGCGACCTCCTCCGGGTCGGCCGCCCTCCCCTGGGGGGCCGAGCGGCATGCCCGCTGCTCCGCCTGCGGATCGTGCGCGAACCACGCCTCCACCATCTCCGAGCGGGCGAGACCCGGTGCTATCGCGTTGACGCGGATGCCGTGGGCCGCGTATTCGACCGCGGCGGCCCTGGTCAGCCCGATGACGGCGTGTTTGGAGGCGATGTAGGGCGCGGCCGCGGAGGACGCGATCAGGCCGCCGACGCTGCTGGTGTTGACGATCGATCCGCCCCCGCAGCTGAGCATGGCGGCGATCTCGTGGCGCAGGCAGTTCCACACCCCGCGCAGGTTCGTGGCCATGACCCTCTCGTAGGACTCGTCGCCGATCAGGTGCAACGGGGCCTTCTCCATCGCGACCCCGGCGTTGTTGAAGGCGGCGTCCAGCCTGCCGTAGCGGGACATGGCCCGCTCCACCATCGCCCGCGCGTCCTCGCCGCGCGAGACGTCCGCCACGAAGAAGTCGGCGGTCGCGCCTTGTCCGCGCAGCCGGCCGGTGAGTTCCCGCAGCCGTCCCTCGCGGCGCGCGCAGAGCAGCAGGCTGGCGCCCTGCCGGGCGAAGACCTGGGCCGCGGCGGCGCCGATGCCGCTGCTGGCCCCGGTGATGATGACGGCCTTGCCACCGAGTGCGCCGCCGTGGTCAGGCACGGGAGCCGTCCTCTCGGTCGGAGGCGGCGGCCACGAGCCGCGCGTCGTCCCAGTACGTGCCCGCGGCGGCCTCGGCGTCGAGGGTCCGCAGCAGTTCCTCGTCGATGTCCCGCAGGGTGGGCACCAGGTGCCGGACGCCCGCCCTCTTCATCAGAGCGCGTTGATGGCCGTGCTCGAACTCGCCGGGGCGCCCGATGAACGGCACGCCGAGCTGCCGGGCCGCCTCGGCGACCCGGGCCACGTCGTCGATGAACACCACCTGGTCGTAGTCCAGGCCGCAGATGTCACGGGTGATCTCGCGGATTCCGGGGCGGAACTTGTCGGTGCACACGTAGCCGGGAAGGTCGAAGAGGCGGGCGAGCGGACCGAGATGACGTTCGAAGTGCGTTCTGTTCAGTCCGCCGTAGCACACGAGGCGCAGCCCGAGACCCCGCAGCAGGGCGAGGAGGTCAGCCGCCCCGTCCTGTACCCGCACGGGGTGTCGGGTCAGATAGCGCTCGCGTTCCCGGAAGTAGGCGTCCACCAGCTCCTGCGGGGACTGCGGCAGCCGTGCCGCGCGGGCGAACGCCTGCGCGGCCACGGTCTGGGGCTGGGAGAAGAGGGTGTGTTCGACCTCGGCGGTGTACTGGCCGCCCAGGCCCAGCACCACCTGCCGGATGACCGGGCTGAAGGTGTCGTTGAGCAGAACCCCGTCGATGTTGACCGCGGCGAGACGCAGGTGCTGAAGATCTGTCGGCATGGGACGCAACTCCTCGGTGGTGGGCTTCCCTCGGGCTTCGCTCGGGTTTCCCTCGAACTTCCCTCGATGCGGCGGCAGGCTCACGGAGCCGCGGCGCAGGGAGGATTCAGCTGTGCGCGACTGTCCTGCCGGCACCGCCGGCCGCAGGTCCCGTACCGGTCCCCGGCGACCCGGTCGGCTCACCTCTGGTCACCCAGGGCTCCGCACCTCCCGGGACGGCCGCCCCGGTCACGGGCACGTGCGGCACGTGCACTGCTCGATCGAAGACAGCAGGAAAGGTTGGTTTTTCCTTCACTTGATCTCCCCTGAGTGCCGAACCGGAAAAGCGGAATCCGCAGCCCGCATTTCTTCACGCGTCGGTACATCTATCGCCGGAGGCGTCCACGACTCGCTGATCCTGAGGTGAGACAGCGGATGTGCAGTGCTTCATCGATAAATCACATCGAACACCACCTGCGGGACGATCAACGCGGTAGCTACAGAATCCGCACACTTGACCGTTCTTTTACCGGCCTTCAGTTGAGAAGGAAACCGGTAGGTCCGTATCTTACATGGCCGGGAGAACCCCTTCCAGAGACTCATTGGGGGATGGAAATGTCTTTGGCGCCATCGCGGACGAGCGAGTCGACACGAGATGTACCGCGGCTGACCACCACGGTTCCCAAGGAGTACGTCCATCGCGCGAGCCTGGCCGAGGTCTTCTTGACCCGCTGCTCCCGCCAGAGCGACACCACGTTCGCCGTGTCCGGCCAGTGGCCCCGGACCCACACGTTCTTCCAGGCCGCGGGCAGCGCCGACTACGATCCGCTGCTGGTCGCGGAGACGTTTCGTCAGGCAGGTCTGTTCCTGGCCCACGCCGAGCTGGGCGTCCCTCTCGGCCACCATTTCGTCATGCGGGACCTCGGCTTCAGCGCGCAGCTCGACCAGCTGCACATCGGTGCCACACCCGCCGACATCGAGCTGAACGCCGTGTGCACCGACATCACGTTCCGAGGCGGCAAGGCGACCGGCTTCCGGATGCAACTGTCCATCGCCCGTGACGGCATCGCCGTCGCGGCCGGCGGCGGAGACTTCACCTGCATCTCTCCCGCCGTCTACCAGCGGCTGCGCGGCAACCGGCCGCTGCGCGAGACGACACACACCCGCGACACCCCGTACCGAGCGATACCCCCCACCTCGGTCGGCCGCACCCAGCCGCTCGACGTCGTGCTCTCCCCCACCCGGACACCGCAGCAGTGGCTGCTGACACCGAGCCTGGACCACCCCGTCCTCTACGACCACGCCGGAGACCACCACCCCGGCATGGTCCTCCTGGAAGCGGCACGACAGGCAGCATGCGCTCTCGCGGGTCCCCCCATGAGCGCCCCCTCCGCCATTGCCACCACCTTCCACCGCTACGCCGAGATCGACGAGCCCTGCGTCATCGAGGCAGCGCCGGCCCTCCCGCAGGAGCACCACATGACCTCGATCCGGGTGACCGGTCGCCAGGGCGGTCAGCCGATCTTCACTTCTCTGCTCACCGCGCCACCGCGCCACCCCTGCCTCCAGCGACTCCCGTCGCCCCGGCAGGACACCCAGCCCATCCGTTGAGCGGGCCGGGGGAGCCGCCGCGGCGACACCGTGTCCCCCGAGGACGGGTTCACGGCCGGGAGATCACCCTTTCCGGCGGCGGCTTCACGTGCTCGTCCACCCCGGCGGACCGCGATATCGGCGTGCGCGCGACCGCGACGGGATCACTTCCCCCGACGGTCAGGGGTGACCGAAAAGGATGTCACCTCGCGCCCGGCCATTGACCTGAGGAATCGGGCCGGGCTGTTCTGATCTGATCAGCCGGAAAGACTCCTCTCATTTCCCGCGCAAGAGCGACGCGTTAATTCGAGGGAGAATCCAGCGAGCCAGGCCATTGTGGGCGGGATGAACGGTGGACCTCTTTACGGTGCCCGCGTATTCACCGTGCCGATCGGTCCGCGAGATCAGTCCGGCTCGCTACGGAATCCGAACTCGTGCACCGGTCCGCAAAAATGATCAAAGGCCGGTTTCGGATTTCTCCGAAACCGGCCCTGACCAGCGACATCGTAAGCCGCACACTCGGCGTTGCTGTTACCAGGCGCAGTGCACGTGGGTGTCGTGCCCGGCGTCGCCGGGACCCAGCACCTCGACGGCGCCCGCCTTGCGGCACGATGCCATCAGGTCGCGGAACTGCGGGTTGGAGGCATCGGCGATCCGGCCACCGATGGTGGCCACGTCGAACGCCTTGCCCGCGTAGTGCCGTGACCCCGCGGTGTGGGAGCCGCCGGCTATCTCACTGATGGACAGACGGTACGCGGCCGTCATGTTGTAGAGGCCGGTCAGCATGGCGGTGTTGAGGCAGACACTGCCACCGGGCGCCGTGCCGTAGGAGCTGCGTCGTGCGGCCAGGCCCGAGGCCGCCTGGTTGATGTCCTTGTTCGCCGTGGCCTCGTCGACCACACCGCTCTCGTGAGTGGTCCGGAAGGTCGTGCGTCCCGCGTTGATGATCTTCAGAGCGGTCGCGGACCCGTCACACTGTCCCGCGGCGGCGGGCTGCGCCGGCGCGAGAACGGTGAGGGATGCGGCGAGGGCGGTGAGGGGTAATGCCAGCAATGTGTATCGTGGCACGTCTTCTCCTGGTGACGGGGCAGAACCTCCGGGTCCTGCCGAGTGGGGGGTTCGCCTGGACCTTGAGGTGCCGACCCTTCGGCGAGACGACCATCGCAGATCCGGCCCCACGCGACAAACCCGTCAGCGCGTAAACGTTCTGACGTTCCGACAGGTCCACCAGGCTCAGCTGTGCTGATCACGGGGTCGCCGCCGGGTGAGCGGACCTCTCTACCCGGGCAAGGTCCACTGCTGCGCGGTGCTGGAGTTGCAGTCCCACAGCTGGAGCTGAGTCCCGTCGGTGCGACTGGCGCCCGGAATGTCCAGGCAGCGCCCGGAAGCGGGGTTGGTCAGCGTCTTGGTGGACGTGTCGTAGGTCCACTGCTGGTTGGCGCCGCCGTTGCAGTCCCACAGTTCGATGAGCGTGCCATTGGCGGTGCCGCCGCCGGTGACATCGACGCACTTGCCGAGAATCCGCAGCGAGCTGTCCGCGGCCACCGTCACCGTCTGGGCAGCGGAGTCGTTGCAGGACCAGGACTGGATCTTGTTGCCGTTGGCGGTCGAGCCGGTGTCGTCGTCGACGCACTTGCCGTCGATGCCGGAGGAGACGCGGCCCGGAGGTGGCGCCGGGAGAGTCCACCGCTGCTGGGGGCCTCCGTTGCAGTCCCAGATCGCCAGTTGGGTGCCGTCCGCCGTGCTGGAGTTCGGCACGTCGAGGCACCTGCCCGCGTGCGGGTTGGTCAGTGACCTGGTGGCCGCGTCGTAGGTCCACTTCTGATTGCTGCCGCCGTTGCAGTCCCACAGCACGACCGGCGTGCCGTTGGCCGTGCCGCCGCCGGTGACGTCGAGGCACTTGCCGAGGATCTGCAGCGAGCCGTCGGCGGCGACGGTGACCTGCTGGGCGGCCGACCCGTTGCAGGACCAGGTCTGGATCTTGTTGCCGTTCGCGGTGGAGGCGGAGTTGTCGTCGATGCACTTGCCGGCGATGCCGGAGGCGATGGGGCCGTAGCGGCCCGGCGCCGGACCCGGGGGCTTGGCGCCGCCGTCACCGTTGTAGGACGGCGGAGCGGAGGACGCGGCGGTGGCCCAGTTGGTGTTGGCGCTGGTTCCCAGCGTCAGGTCGAGGGTGCCGCCACCCGTCGCGAAGGACGACGGGAGGTAGGCGTTGTTCCAGTTGGCGCCGTTGAGCGTGGCGCTCTGCACGTAAGGCGCGTTGTCCGCGGCCTGCGGGGCGTTGACGTTGATGGTCCTGCCGTTGCCCAGCGTGACGGTGACGCTGGTGAAGAGCGGACTGCCCAGCGCCAGGTCGGACGTGCCGGGCGTCTCGGGGTAGAAGCCCATCGCGGACCAGACGTACCAGGCGCTCATCGTGCCGAGGTCGTCGTTGCCGACCGACCAGTTGGCAGGGTTGTTGGGCCAGAGCTGGTCCTGGACCTGCCGGACGATCTTCTGGGTCTTCCACGGCTGTCCGATGTAGTCGTACTCCCAGGGCAGTTCGATCGACGGTTCGTTGCCGAGGTCGGCGTGCGAGCCGCCCGATCCGCGGAAGTCGGACAGCACGCTGTCGAGGTACGCGGCGTACTTCGTGTTGCCGCCCATGGCATCGGCCAGGCCGCGGACGTTGTGCGGGACGGCGCCGGTGTACTGCCAGGACGTGCCCTCCACGAACTGGTCGCTGCTCGCCGGGTCGAAGTTCGGCCGCCAGGACCCGTTCGTCAGCTTCGGCTGCATGAAACCGCTGCCGGAGTTGAAGACGTTCTTCCAGTCCTGGGCCCGGTTGGCGAACTGTGACTGGGTCGTCCTGTCACCGAGGGCCCCCGCGAACGCCGAGGTGGCGAAGTCCTGGGCGCTGTACTCCAGCAGCGTCGCGACGGACCCGTAGAAGTCGCGCGGATAGTTGCCGTCCGACGGCAGGTAGCCGTACTTCGTCTGCAGGTCCAGGCCCATCCGGATCGGGTTGGTGGTGGTGCCCTGTTTGACCATGGCAGCCTTGGCGGCCGCCGTGTCGAAGTTCCGCGCTCCGAAGGCGTAGTAGTCCGCGATGATCGCCGGACCCGGGTCGCCGTTCATGACCTGCGTCTCGGCCGAGTTCAGCGACCACTTGGGGAAGAAGCCGGCCTGCGCGTAGTCGTTGACCAGCGACTGCGCGCTGTCACTCGCCTGCTGCGGCGCGACCAGCGCCTCCAGTTGCGCCTGCGTGCGGTAGATGTCCCAGCCGGAGTACGTTCCGTACTGGGCCTTCTGGCCGCCGGAGACGGTGTGCACCTGGCGGTCGAAGCCGACGTACCTGCCGTCGGAGTCGCTGAGCAGGTTCGGGTGCAGCAGGGCGTGATAGAGCGAGGTGTAGAACACCTTCTGCTGGTCCGAGGTGCCACCGGTGATCGCGACCTTGCCGAGTACGTCGTTCCACGCGTTGTGGGCGGCGGTCCGGGTCCCGTTGAAGTCCCAGCCGGCGTTCTCCGACTGCCGGTTGGCGGTCGCGCCGGCGATCGAGACGTAGGACAGGCCGACCTTCGCCTGCACCACCTGGTTGCCCGTGGTGTCGAACGTCAGGGAGTTGCCGCCGTTGAACGTTCCGCTGCCGGTGAACGGCCGGTCGAAGACCATGTCGAAGTAGGCGGTGTAGGAGGGGGCGGACGCGCAGAACAGGCCCGCGTCCACCGAGCCGCTCACCTCGGTGCTGCTCACCTTGTTGAAGTGCAGGTTGGTCGCCTTGTCCGCGTTCAGTTTGAACAGCAGATTGGCCTGCGTGGTCGCCGGGAACGTGAAGCGGGCCATGCCGGAGCGGGCCGTGGTGGTCAGCTCGGTCTTCACCCCGTTGCCCAGCGTCACGGCGTACGAGCCCGCGCTCGCCGTCTCGTTGCTGTGGGAGAAGGACGCGGTGGCGCCGCCGTCGACACCGCCGGTGGTCGGCAGCACCGGGATGTCGCCCATGGCGCCGCACCCCGGACCCGACAGGTGATTGAGACTGAAACCGGTGACAACGTTGTCTTTGTAGGCGTAGTTGCCGCCCGGCGGACGGGACGAGGTGTCGGGGCTCCACTGCACCATGCCGAAGGGGGTGTCGGCGCCGGGGAAGGTGTTTCCCTCGTTGGAGGTGCCGAGCAGCGGGTTGACCAGGGAAGCGGGATCAGCCACGGCCGCCGTAGCGGCGTGGGCGGTGTCGACGGGCGCGGCCAGGCCCATGAAGGCGAGGCCGGCCACCAGGGGTACGCACCAGCGTTTCATCGTTGCGGCTCCGGATTGACGCGGACGTACGACCGTCCGAGGAGGTTCTGTACCGAACCACGGCCAGCAAAAGGGGATGGGCAGGCACATGTCAATGGTCTGAACCAGACTTGTGCAACAGGTTTCCGAACCGGGGACAGCTCCCGACCGACCCAGAGGGTACGCCAACTCATCCCGCTCAGAGCCCACTTGAAGCTCCCGACGCGGAACGCCACACTGTCCCTCGCCTTCCCGTGGGCCGCACCGACGCGAAGCCCGCCGCTTCTGGACACCGGAAGCCGCACCCAGCCGGTGTGGCGGTGGAGAGACGAGGACCGAGCCCGGGGCGGGCGGTGGCGTGCGCCTCCCGCGACGACCGCACCGGCGGCCGTGGCCTCTTCGACGAAGTGGATACGACGATGAGAAGACTTGCTCTGGCTGTCGCCGCGCTGGTGACGGCCGCGGGGACGATCGCCATGGGCGCTGCGGTGCCGGCCGCCGCTGCGGGGGCGACCACACCGCTGCGGGTCATGCCGCTGGGTGACTCGATCACCGACGGCGTGGGGAGCAGCACCGGGGACGGCTACCGTCGGCCTCTCCGGGACGCGCTGTCGGCGGCGGGCCACTCCGAGGACTTCGTCGGTACCTCGCGTGCGGGCGTCATGTCCGATCCGGACAACGAAGGCCACCCCGGCTGGCGGATCGATCAGATCGCCGACATCGCGGACGGTTCGCTGGCCCGCTACAAACCCAATGTCGTGACGCTGATGATCGGCACCAACGACCTCAACCAGAACTACCAGGTCTCCTCCGCGGGGGAGAGACTGCACGCGCTGGTCGACCGGATCGTGGCGGACGCCCCTGCCGCGACCGTGCTGCTCGCGAACCTGATCGTCTCCACCAGCTCCACCGTCAACGCCCATCGGGCCGAGTACAACGAGCAGGTCGCCGAGGTGGTGCGGGTGGAGCAGGCGGCGGGCCGGCATGTGCGCCTCGTCGACATGGCCGGCGCGCTGACCACCTCCGACCTGGCGGACTCGCTGCACCCCGGCGACGCCGGCTACCAGAAGATGGCCGCCGCGTTCAGTCGCGGCGTCCAGGCAGCGGACGACGCCGGCTGGCTCGCGGCTCCCGTGCCCAACGGCACCGCGGTGACCTCCGCCCTCGCGGGCAAGTGCCTGGACGTCCTCGCGGGCGGCAGCGCCAACGGCACGGCTGTGCAGTCGTGGAGCTGCAACAACACCCTCGCGCAGTCCTGGACGGCCTACGACGACGGCTCCCTGCGGGCCCTCGGCAAGTGCCTCGACATCTACGGCGGCGGCACGGCGGCCGGCACGCCCGTGGTGATCTGGGAGTGCAACGGCGGCACCAACCAGAGGTGGAAAGTCCAGAACGGAACCCTGGTCAACCCCGCGTCCGGCCGCTGCCTGGCCGTCCCCGACTCCGCGACCGCCGACGGTACACGGCTCGAACTGCGGGACTGCGCCGATGACGCGGGCCGGCACTGGACGGTGCCCGCCTCGATAGGACTGCTCCGCCCCGGGCTCGGCGGGCTGTGCGCGGACGTCCAGAACGGCTCGGGCGCGAACGGGAACGCGGTGCAGACCTGGGGATGCAACGGCGGCACGAACCAGCTCTGGCTCTACACGGGCGGCACGGTACAGAGCAACGGCCGCTGCCTCGATGTCCTCGGCGGCGCGACGGCGAACGGCACCCTGACGGCGGTCTGGAGCTGCAACGGCGGCGCCAACCAGCAGTGGCGGTACGTTGACGGGGCGCTCGTCAACCCCGCGTCCGGCCGCTGCCTGGACGTCCCCGGCGCCAGCACGGCCAACGGCAGCCGACTTCAGATCTGGGACTGCAACGGCGGCGCCAACCAGCGCTGGACACTGCCCTGGACATGACGCCGATCACGACCGCCTGGTCCGGTCGCGCACCGACCGCGTACCGGACCTGACGAGAGCGCCACGAAGTCGGCCAATCGCGGCCGATCGATCCGGTCGCCTGTCCAGACCATTGACGCGGCCCCGGCCGCTGGCTAGCTTCGCGGAGCGCTCCCCCCGTCGATCGTGTGCTCGCCCGCGTCGGATCGAGGTGGCGGCGAAGTTCCCCATGGCTGCCGAACGCGAACCACGTCCTCCGCCCGACAACGATGTCAATACGCAGGAACGGCGCAACAACCGCTGCACGCCGATGAGTGCGGCGCAGACAAAGTCCACGGCAGTCCGTATGCCGATCCCCCCACGAAGGAAGCCTCATGCCAGGATTACGGAGACTTGCGCCCCTATGGGTGCTGGCACTGCTCGCTGCCGCCCTCTTCGTCAGCAGCGTTCCCGCCCAGGCGGCCACCACGTCCATCGCGGTGAACGGCACGCAGGGCGGCAGGACGTTCGACGGGATCGGTGCGATCAGCGGCGGCGGCGGCAACTCCCGCCTGCTGACCGACTACCCGGCCGCCGAGCAGGCACGGATCTTGGACTACATGTTCAAGCCCGGCTACGGCGCCAATCTCCAGCTGCTGAAGCTGGAGATCGGCGGCGACGCCAACTCCACGGACGGTTCCGAGCCGTCGATCGAGCACTCCCGCGGCACCATCAACTGCAACGCCGGCTACGAGTTCTGGCTCGGGGAGCAGGCCAAGGCACGTAACCCCGACATCGGCCTGTACGGGCTCGCGTGGGCGGCGCCGGGCTGGATCAACGGTGGGTTCTGGTCGACCGACACCATCAACTACCTGATCTCGTGGCTGGACTGCGCCAAGCAGCACAACCTCAACATCAAGTACCTCGGCGGCTGGAACGAGCGTGGACACGACGCGAACTGGTTCGTCCAGCTGCGTTCCGCCCTGAACTCCCACGGCTACAACGGCGTGCAGCTCGTCGCGGACGACTCCGGGTGGGGTGTGGCCGACGACATGGCCAACAACTCGGCGTTCAACAACGCGGTGTCGATCATCGGGGCCCACTACTCGTGCAACGGCGGCGACGGCGGCGACGCCAAGAGCTGCTCCAGCACCACGGCGGCCAAGAACAACGGCAAGCCGCTGTGGGACTCCGAGAACGGTTCGCAGGACATGAACACCGGTGCCCCGGCGCTGATCCGGGCGATCACCCGCGGCTACATCGACGCGAAGATGGTCAGCTACTTCAACTGGCCACTGCTGGCGGCGATCTACCCGAACCTGCCGTACAACACCGTCGGCCTGGCGACCGCCAACTCCCCCTGGTCGGGCAACTACCAGATCGGCGCCAGCACTTGGGCCACCGCGCAGGTCACCCAGTTCACGCGGCCGGGCTGGAAGTTCATCGACTCCGCGTCGGGCTACCTCGGCGGCAGCGAGTCCAACGGCACCTATGTGACCGTGAAGTCGAACACCGGCTCCGACTATTCGACGATCCTGGAGACCACGACCTCCGACTCCTCGCAGACGGCGAACTTCACCGTCGGCGGCGGCCTGTCGACCGGGACCGTGCACGTCTGGGCGACCGACGTCAACAACCCCAGTGACGCGACGTCGTTCATCCACACCCAGGACATCACGCCGACCAACGGCACCTACTCGCTGACCATGCGGCCCGGGTACGTCTACACCGTCAGCACCCTGGGCGGTCAGGGCAAGGGCACCGCGACGGCCCCGCCCGCGCATGCGCTGGCGCTGCCGTACTCCGACGACTACGACAACGACGCCAGCGGCACCCAGGCCCGCTACCTCTCGGACATGCAGGGCTCCTTCGAGGTCCAGCCCTGCTCCGGCAGAAGCGGGCAGTGCGTGCAGCAGATGGCACCGGTCAAGCCGATCGAGTGGCAGGACGACTCCGACTCCTACGCGCTGATCGGTGACCTCACCTGGGCGAACTACACCGTCAGCTCCGACGTCTACCTGCGCGGTGCCGGCACCACGGAGCTGCTCGGCCGGGTCAACACCCAGCAGCGTCCGCAGTCGCACATGAACGCGTACTACCTGCGTATCCGCGACACCGGCCAGTGGTGGATCGAGAAGATGTACACCGACGGATCGAACCACACGCTCGCCACCGGCACCACGACCCCGCTGGGCACCGGCAAGTGGCACAACCTGTCCTTCACCTTCCAGGGCTCGACGATCAGCGCGAAGCTCGACGGGAACCAGTTCGGCTCGGTGACCGACACCTCCTTCTCCAGCGGGCAGGCGGGCCTCGGTATCCAGGGCTACCGCACCGACCAGTTCGACAACCTGCGCATCACTCCCGGCACCGGCGGCGGAGGCACCGGCGGCACTCCGGGCGGCACGGGTGCGGTGGTGTCGGCCAACGGCGGCAAGTGCCTGGATGACGACACCGGCTCGACGGCCAACGGCAACAAGGTCCAGATCTGGACGTGCAACAACTCCCCGGCCCAGCAGGTCACCGTGGCCGGTGACGGCACCCTCAGGATTCTGGGCAAGTGCGTGGAGGTCACCGGCAACGGCGGGACCGCCAACGGCACCCTGGTCGAGCTGTGGGACTGCAACGGCGGCAACAACCAGAAGTGGACCTGGACGGCGTCGACCGGCGCGCTGGTCAACCCCCAGTCCGGACGCTGCCTGGACGTACCGAACGCCAGCGTCACCGACGGCACCCAGCTGGAGATCTGGGACTGCAACACCGGCGACAACCAGCGCTGGACCGTCCCTCACTCCTGACACCGGCCCAGCACGGACGGGTGGGCGCGCAC
>NZ_JBHXLV010000143.1:0-17011 GCF_042721685.1 Streptomyces sp. NPDC058459
GGGGAACGGGGCGCTCACGCGTCGTGCGGTGGGGGGTCCGGGGTGTCAGAAGCCGCCGCCTCCGAAGTCCCCGCCGCCCCCGACGTCGCCGCCACCGCCGAAGTCCCCGCCGCCGAAGCCGTCGCTGAAGCCGCCCGGATCGAAGTCGGTGCCGGACATGTCGCCGCCCTGGAAACCGCCCTGGTCGCCGAAGTCGCCGTAACCGCCGCCGAAGTCGGCCGCGTAGGACGGGGTGGCCATCATGCCGCCGAGCATGGTGCCGACGAGCAGACCGGGCAGCAGGCCGCCGCCGAAGTAACCGCCGGCCCAGGGGCCGTACGCCGGTCCCGCGTCCCAGTAGGCGCGGCGGCCGTACTCGGTCTCGACCTCGCGCGTCGCCGGTTCGCGGCCGTCGGCCAGCCGGGCGGCGTCGGCCGCGCACACCGGCACCTCGCGGGCGCTGCCGCCGGCCGGTGTCCAGGTGGCGTCGGTGACGGACGGGCCGTGCCGGGGGTCGAAGAAGCAGGGCGGACGCCGCTCGGGCAGCGGCCGCTTCTCCCGGCGGGCGCCGAGCACGGCGAGGGAGTAACGGCCGTCCTCCAGCGCCTCCGTGACCCCGCGCACGTCCTCCGGCTTCCGCGCCTCGGCCATGCGGCGCTTGGCGTCGTCGTAGGCGTTCAGCGCGTTCTCGTAGTCGGTGCGCATCGTGTCGTCGGCGCCGGGCTCGCCGGGCTGGAAGTCGAGGCGGTCGAGTTCCTCGCCGAAGGCGGTGATGTCCTCGTCCACGACGACCCGCAGCCGGTCCAGCGCGGCCTGCTGCTCCGCCTCACGGCGGCGCCGGTTGCGGCGGCTGAGGGTGTAGACCCCGGCGCCGCCCGCCACCACGACCGCCCCGGCGACGATCAGGGCGGTGGTGGAGACCCCGCCGCCCTCGTCGGAGGAGCCCCAGGAGGAGGGGGCGTGGCCGCGCACGGTGTCCAGTGCGCGGCCGGTGAAGTCGGTGAGCTGGGCCTTGGCGCCCTCGCCCCGCACACTGGAGACCAGGTTCTGCCGGGCGGTGGCGGACATGACCGCCGGGTCGGAGCCGGCGGCGAAGCGGTCGCCGACGCGGATGCCGTACAGGCCGGTGATGCCGGTGGCCGAACGGACGTCGCCCAGGACGCTCTTGGTCGGGTAGTCGTCGGGGAGGACCACGACGAACACCGGCTTGCCCGCGTCCTCGATCTTCCTGGCGAGCGCGTCGGCGTCGGCGCGGGAGAGCTGCCCGGAGGCGGCCGGATCGACGTAGACCGGGCTCTTGCGCAGGGCCTGGCCGATGGTGGAGGCGCTGGTGAAGGCGCTGGCCGCCGGTGCGAACGCGAACAGGGGCACCAGGGCCATCGCCAGCGCCGCGAGCAGAGACGCGGAGAGGCTTCGGGCGCGGGTCGAGAGCACGGCCTTCATGCTTCGACGCTACCCGAAGCCTCCCCTGTTCGGTCAGGTGTGCGGACCCTCGACGCTGGTCAGCGGGCCGCCCGGTACGCCTGGAGCAGCTTCAGCAGTGCCTGTCCGTACCGACCGGTGAGCAGAGCGTGGTCGGCCTCGGCGAAGGGCTTCGCCACGGCCGCCGTGATCCGCTGGCCCACCTTCTGCTGGACGATCAGCCGGGCCCGGGTGACCACCGCGCGTCCCCGCCGGTCGTCGTGCCGGCGCTCGGCGGTCGCGGCCGCCGCGCCGAGGGTGCTGAGCGCACCGCTCTTCGCCGTGACCCGCGTGGTCAGCCCCCACCCGTACGGGTACTGCGGGTCGTACGAGCTGTCGCCCACGTTGATCGGCAACTGGGCCTCGCTGCGCGGCCAGGTCACGGGGAGCTGCCCGGTGAAGGGCCGCCTGCCGTAGAGCACGTCGGCGACGCCGGCGCCCTCGGTGCCGGGCAGCCAGGACGCCACCAGGGCGTCGATCTTCCCGAGCCGGTCGCCGAGCAGCAGCGGGCGGCCGGAGACGGTGAGCACCACGCACCTCATGGCGCCGCACACCTTGTCCACGGCGGCCCGGTCGGCGGCGGACAGGGTCAGCTCATGACCGTTGCCCACATCGCCGACGCCCTCGGCGTAGGGGGTCTCCCCCACGACGACCACGCCCACGTCCTGTCCCGCCGTCGGCGCGGAGGCGTCCTTGGAGTAGGTGACCTGCCCGCCGGCCTCGCGGATGCCGGCGAGGATGGTGGTGCCCTTGGTGATGTTCCCGGAGGACCCCTGCCAGGTGATGGTCCAGCCACCGGACTGGTTGCCGATGTCGTCCGCGTCGGACCCGGCCACGTAGACCTTCTGGCTCTTGCGGAGCGGCAGCAGGCCGCCGTCGTTCTTCAGCAGCACCTGGGACTTGGCGACGGCCTCGCGGGCGACGGCCCGGTGCGCCGGGGAGCCGATCGCGGCAGCGGCGGAGGTGTCGGCGTAGGGGTGCTCGAAGAGGCCGAGGCGGAACTTCTGGGTGAGGACGCGGGAGACGGCGTCGTCGATCCGCCGCTCGCCGATCCGGCCGGCCTTCACCTCGGCGGTCAGGGCCCCGGTGAACTCCTTGTAGCTGTAGGGGACCATCATCATGTCGACGCCCGCGCCGACCGAGGTGCGGACCTGGGTCGCGTAGTCGCCGGGGAGCTGGTCGACCGCGTTCCAGTCGCTGATGACGAAGCCGTCGAAGCCCAGCCGGCCCTTGAGCACACCGTTGATCATGTCGGCGCGGGCGTGCATCTTGACGGGTCCGCGTCCGTCACCGATCACGTCGAGCGAGGAGTACGAGGGCATCACGGTGCCGACGCCCCGCTTCACCGCGTCCCGGTACGGCGCGAGGTGCACGGCCTCCAACTGCCGCCGGGTGAGGGTGGAGACGCCCTGGTCGACGGTGTAGGTGCCGGTGGTGGAGGAGCCGTAGGCGGTGCCGCCGTCGGCGACGAAGTGCTTGGCGGTGGCCAGCACCTTGTCGTTGCGGGAGAGTTCGCTGCCGTCCGCTCTGCCCTGGAGGCCCTGGATCACGGTCTCCATCGACTGGACCAGCGCCGGGTCCTCGCCGAAGGACTCGTAGGAGCGGCCCCAGCGTTCGTCGCGGCTGACGCAGAGGCAGGGCGCGAAGTCCCAGGGGACGCCGGTGGCGCGGACCTCGGAGGCGGTCACCACCGCGGTGCGCTGGGCGAGCGCCGGGTCACGGGTCGCGCCGACGCCGATGTTGTGCGGCAGAACGGTGGCGCCGGTGAGGTTGTTGTGGCCGTGGACGGCGTCGACCCCGTAGATCAGCGGGATCTGGAACCGCGTCGCCCTGGCGCGCAGCTGGAAGCCGTCGATCATCTTCGCCCACGCGGCCCGGGTGTTCGGGGTGGGCGTGGAGCCGCCGCCGGAGAGCAGGGAGCCCAGGTCGTAGGCGGCGATGTCGTTCTGGTCGGAGACGGCGCCGCGCTCGGCCTGGGTCATCTGCCCGGCCTTCTCCGCGAGCGACATCCGCCCGAGCAGATCGGCGACCCGCTTGCGCACCGGCAACTCGGCGTCCAGGTACGGGAGTCCGTGGGCATCGATGATGATCTTCGGGTCCTCCGCCGGGGGCTTGGCGCCGGTGACGGTGAGCTTCAGGGGTACCGTCTCGGCGGCTTCGGCGGAGCGGTCCTTCAGGGTGGTGACCTTCACCGTCCTGGAGGTCCCGGAGGGGGTGCCGGCCGGGAAGGTGAGGGTGCCGGAGGCGGGCGTGTAGTCCGTGCCGGGGCGGGCGGTGCCCTCGCCGGTGGCGTACGCGACGGTCACCGGGGAGGTGACGGGAGCCGCGTCGGTGGTGGCGAGGGTGACGCGGACGCTCGCCGTGCCGCCCTCCTTCACCGGGCGGACGGCGGTGTCGGTGGTGACGGAGGCGCGCAGCGCCGGGTCGGCGGCGCCGTACAGCTCGACGCCGTCCATGGCGAAGCGGCCCTTGACGCCGGTCGGGAGGGTGACCGCGTAGCCCCACATCCGGGTGAGGCCGAGGACGTGGTCGATGCCGCCGACCGGCTGGTAGTCCGTGCGGTAGGTGAACGCGGAGAACGGCAGCTCGATCCGTTTCCAGCCGGTGAAGTCGTCGCTGAAGGAGGTCGTCCACAGCTCGGACGCCTCGCCGTGCGCGCCGCCGTCCTTGATCTCGAAGGTGATCTTCTTGCCGCTGTTCTGCCCGTCCCACCACAGGCGCACCCCTCGGTGGGCGGACCAGTCGTGGGCGGGGGCGGTCGCGGCGTAGTCGTGGGTGAAGCCGCCGTAGCCGCTGATGTCGTAGCTGCCGGTGAGCACCTTGGCGCCTTCGGGGGCATCGGCGCGGGCGGTCAGCGCCAGGGTGGGCGGGTCGTCGCTGTCGCCGCCCCAGGTGAAGATGCCCTCGGCGGGCTGGGCGGCGAAGGGCACCTCGCCCTCGAAGCGGTCGACCGGCACCGGGGCCGGGTCGGGACCGTCGGCGCCGGACGCGGGGGCGATGCCTCCGGCCAGCGGGAGCAGTGCGGTCAGCAGAGCGGTGGAGACGAGCAGGGCGGTTCTGCGCATGGACCTTCCCTCGACTCTTGGTTCACTCGATGACGTGGCGTTCACTCATGCCTTAGCTCACGGCTTGAGTGAACTGGGGCCACCTGGACCTCGTCAACCCTCCGCACGTGACATGACGCTCCGTCAACTGATAAAGTGGGAAGTCGAGTTGTGCGTCCGCCTTCTGAACGCGCCGCCCCGGCGCCGCCCGGAGCCGTCCTTCACCCACGGCTCGTACGTCACTGTTCCCCCGTCCCCCACCCTTGAAGGGCGGCGCCCCATGAGACGACCCCTACGTCCGGCCCGGCTGCTGCTGGCCGCGCTGATGATGATCGCCGGGATCATCAAGCTCGCCACCCCGGCCGCGCACGCGGCGGACGAGCCGGTCACGGCCTGGCTCACCACCACCGGCGACTCCGCCGGACGGCACGTCGTACACGGCCTGGAGCCGTAGAGCCCGTTCGCCGGGCTCGCGCGCAAGTGCCTGGACGTCACGGACAGCTGCTCCTCGGCCGACGGGGCGCGGGCCCGGCCGTGGCCGTGCACCGGGGCGGCCGACCGGACTGGACGCTGAGGTGGGACGGCCTGGGTTTCCGGCGCGGGTGATGGTGGTACCTGCGCGGTAACGACCATGACCGGGGAGCCCGAGATGACCACACCGCAGGATCTGCTGTTCGTCGCGCTGGACGTGCCCGCCGACCGGCCCGTGGAACAGGGGGACCTGTCGCTGGCGCTGGCCGCCGCGGAGCTGCTCGACCTGCTCACCGCCCAGGTGGTCACCCTGCGGGACGACCGGATCGTCCCCGTCTCCGGGCACCTCACCGGCGAACCGATGCTGGACAAGGCGGCCGGGGCGCTGATCCGGACCGAGCCGTACGAGAGCGCCGAGGACTGGCTGTGGCGGCGCGGGGACGGGCTCTCCGCCGCCTACCGGGACGCGCTGGAGCACGCGGAGCCGTCGGGCACCGGACTGCGGCAGCTGTTCCGGCGCGCCGACCGCTCGGTGGACCACATCGACTCCGAGGCCCGGCGGCACGCGGCCGACCGGTGGGCCCGGCACGAACCGCTCCTCGTGGGCCTCGCCGCCGCCCTCGGCATCGAGGAGCCCGAGCACGAGGCCGCGAGCACCGAGGACGACCGGGTGGCGGTCGTCCTCGCCGCGCTCGGGGAGGCACTGACCGAGCTGGAGGCGGTACGCCAGCGGCGGCGGATCGAGGAGGACGCGTTCGACAACGTCTGGCGCGCCCCCTGACCGCCGCGACCGCTCCCCGCTACTCGGCAGGTGCGACGCCCGCGCGCAGCAGCCCGTAGGTGCAGGCGTCCTCCAGGGCCTGCCAGGAGGCGGCGATGACGTTCTCCCCGACGCCGACCGTGGACCACTCCCCCGCGCCGTCACTGGTGGAGATCAGCACGCGGGTGGTGGAGCGGGTACCGGAGGCGCCCTCCAGGATGCGGACCTTGTAGTCCACCAGCTCCAGCTTGGCGAGCTGCGGGTAGATCTTCTCCAGCGCCACCCTGAGCGCCTGGTCGAGGGCGTTGACCGGGCCGTTGCCCTCGGCGGTGGCGACGATCCGCTCGCCCTTGGCCCACAGCTTCACGGTGGCCTCGTTGGCGTGGGTGCCGTCGGGGCGGTCCTCCACGATGGCCCGCCAGGACTCCACCTCGAAGTACTTCAGCGGCGCGCCCTGGGCCTCGGCGCGCAGCAGCAGCTCGAAGGAGGCGTCGGCGGCCTCGTACGTGTAGCCCTTCAGCTCGCGTTCCTTGACGCGCTCGACGACCCGGCCGATCAGGGCGCGGTCGCCGCCGAGGTCGACGCCGAGTTCCCGGCCCTTCAGCTCGATGGAGGCACGTCCGGCCATGTCGGAGACGAGCATCCGCATGGTGTTGCCGACCCGCTCGGGGTCGATGTGCTGGTAGAGGTCGGGGTCGACCTTGATGGCGGAGGCGTGCAGGCCCGCCTTGTGGGCGAAGGCGGAGACACCCACGTAGGGCTGGTGGGTGGAGGGGGTGAGGTTGACGACCTCGGCGATGGCGTGCGAGATCCGGGTGGTCTCGCTCAGGTGGCCGTCGGGGAGGACCTTCTTGCCGTACTTCAGCTCCAGCGCGGCGACCACCGGGAAGAGGTTGGCGTTGCCGACGCGCTCGCCGTAGCCGTTGGCCGTGCACTGGACGTGGGTGGCGCCCGCGTCGACGGCGGCGAGGGTGTTGGCGACGGCGCAGCCGGTATCGTCCTGGGCGTGGATGCCGAGCCGGGCGCCGGTGTCGGCGAGTACGGTGCCGACGACCGCGCTGATCTGCGCCGGGAGCATGCCGCCGTTGGTGTCGCAGAGGACGACCACGTCGGCGCCGGCGTCGGAGGCGGTGCGGACGACGGCCTTGGCGTACTCGGGGTTGGCGCGGTAGCCGTCGAAGAAGTGCTCGCAGTCGACGAAGACCCGGCGGCCCTCGGCGTGGAGGTGGGCGACGGTGTCCCGGATCATCTCCAGGTTCTCGTCCAGCGTGGTGCGCAGCGCCAGCTCCACATGCCGGTCGTGGGCCTTGGCGACCAGCGTGACGACCGGTGCGCCGGACTCCAGCAGCGCCCTGACCTGCGGGTCGTCGGCTGCTTTGGCGCCGGGGCGGCGGGTGGCGCCGAAGGCGACGAGGGACGCGTGGTCGAGGCGCAGTTCCTCGCGGGCGCGGGCGAAGAACTCCGTGTCGCGCGGGTTGGCGCCGGGCCAGCCGCCCTCGATGAAGCCGACGCCGAAGTCGTCCAGGTGCCGTGCGATGGCCAGCTTGTCCGCGACGGTGAGGTTGATGCCCTCGCGCTGTGCGCCGTCGCGCAGCGTGGTGTCGAAGACGTGGAACGAATCGTCGAGCTCGCTGGTTGCGGTCATGGTCTGAAGGCTCCTGTTGTGAATGTCGGTCTTACCGGAAATGACCGGCTCCACCGTTCCCCCCATGGTCCCTCGCGCTTCGCCGCCGGCTGCGGTTGGGCCGGAAAACGAAAAAACCCCTCGCGGGTGCGAGAGGTGTGCGCGCGGGTCGAGGACGACGGTGCCACCCGCATGTGGTCGTGCGAGGTGGTCACTGCGGACCGGCGCGCCTGCTGCCCATAATCATGGTGAGCGAGAGCACGGGGGAATTCTGGCACAGAACGCCCGCCGTCCCACGGGGTATCTCAGTATGCGGGCCGGGTCGTCCGGGTGTGGACCGCCCCGGAGCCCCGGGGCGGTCCCACGTGGGGGTGACTGGCCTGGGGGTGACTAGCCGATGCGGTGCATCCAGCCGTGCTGGTCCCCGGTGGTGCCGCGCTGGATGTCCAGCAGGGCCTGGCGGAGGCGGACGGTGACCTCGCCGGGCTCGCCGCCGCTCTGCTTCCACTCCGCGCCGGCCCGCTTGACCGTGCCGACCGGGGTGATCACGGCGGCGGTGCCGCAGGCGAAGACCTCGGTGAGGGTGCCGTTCTCGGTGTCGCGCTGCCAATGGTCGACCGAGATCCGGCCCTCCTCGGCCTGGTAGCCGAGGTCGCGGGCGACGGCCAGCAGGGAGTCACGGGTGACGCCCTCCAGGATGGAGCCGGTGAGGGCGGGGGTGACGATCCTGTCGCCGTACACGAAGCACAGGTTCATGCCGCCCAGTTCCTCGACCCAGCTGTGCTCGACGGCGTCGAGGTAGCAGACCTGGTCGCAGCCCCTGGCGGCGGCCTCGGCCTGGGCGAGCAGGGAGGCCGCGTAGTTGCCGCCGGTCTTGGCGTCGCCCACGCCGCCGGGGACGGCGCGGACTCGGTCCTCGGAGACCCAGATCGACACCGGCTTCACGCCGCCCTGGAAG
The DNA here is from genome assembly GCF_042721685.1 of Streptomyces sp. NPDC058459. Taxonomy (NCBI): domain Bacteria; kingdom Bacillati; phylum Actinomycetota; class Actinomycetes; order Kitasatosporales; family Streptomycetaceae; genus Streptomyces; species Streptomyces sp. NPDC058459. The sequence goes on from NZ_JBHXLV010000143.1 coordinate 8,298, forward strand.
TAGGCGCCGGCCGGGGAGGCGATGACGAGGAACAGGTACTCGTTGGACGGCTTCACGCCCAGGCCGACCTCGGTGCCGATCATGAAGGGGCGCAGGTAGAGGGAGTCCTCGCCGCCGTGTGCGGGCACCCAGTCGATGTCCTGGGCGATCAGCGCGTCGCACGCCTCGATGAAGGTCGCAACCGGCAGCTCGGGCATGCCGAGGCGGTGCGCGGAGCGCTGGAAGCGCAGGGCGTTCCGCTCGGGCCGGAAGGTGGCGACCGTGCCGTCGGGCTGCCGGTACGCCTTCAGGCCCTCGAAGATCTCCTGGGCGTAGTGCAGGACGTTGGTGGCCGGGTCGAGCGGGATCGGCGCGTACGGGACGAGCTGCCCGTCGTGCCAGCCGCGGCCCTCGGTCCACTTGATCGTCACCATGTGGTCGGTGAAGCGGCGGCCGAAGCCGGGGCTGGTCAGGATCGCCTCGCGCTCCGCGGTGGCGAGCGGGTGGGCGGAGGGCTTGAGCTCGATCGTGGGCGTCGTCATGGGCGGCAGTCCTTCTCTTCCTGGCGTGGGACGGGCGGCGCCGGCTGAGCGGCCGGTGCCTCGGGTCACCCCCGGCAGGGCGCGGCACCGGTGGTGGCGGGCCGCGCTCAAACCGTCCGGGCATCCCCTGATATCGCGGCTCCGCGTTCGATTATCGCGCGGCGGGGGCGCCGGAAGGAATCGGGGTGAAGACGGCCCGGGGCCCGATGGTGGCACCCCGCGCGGACACGGCAAAGGGCCGCCGGGCGCCTGAAGCGACCCGGCGGCCTTTTCACGGGGCCTTACGGGTCAGCCGGTCACCCGGCCTACGAGCGCGTCGCCGATCTCGGCGGTGGTGCGGGGCGGCAGCCCGCCGCGCTCGGTGAGGTCGGTGGCCACGGCCGCGTCCACCCGGTCGGCCTCGGCGTCGTACCCGAGGTGACGCAGCAGCAGGGCGACGGAGAGGACCGTGGCGGTGGGGTCGGCCTTGCCCTGACCTGCGATGTCCGGGGCGGAGCCGTGCACCGGCTCGAACATGGACGGGTACGTACGGGCCGGGTTGATGTTGCCCGACGCGGCCACGCCGATGCCGCCGGAGACGGCCGCCGCGAGGTCGGTGATGATGTCGCCGAAGAGGTTGTCGGTGACGATCACGTCGAAGCGCCCGGGATCGGTCACCAGGTAGATGGTGGCCGCGTCCACATGGATGTACTCGGTGGTGACCTCGGGGTACTCGCCGGCCACCTGGTTGAAGACGTTGGTCCACAGGTGCCCGGCGAAGGTGAGCACGTTGTTCTTGTGGACCAGGGTGAGCTTCTTGCGCGGGCGGGCCTGGGCACGGGCGAAGGCGTCCCGGACGACGCGCTCGACACCGTAGGCGGTGTTCACCGAGACCTCGGTGGCGACCTCGTGCCCGGTGCCGGTGCGGATGGTGCCGCCGTTGCCCGTGTAGGGGCCCTCGGTGCCCTCGCGGACCACGACGAAGTCGATCTCCGGCTGGCCGGCGAGCGGGGTGGCGACGCCGGGGAGCAGCTTGGAGGGGCGCAGGTTCACGTGGTGGTCGAAGGCGAACCGGAGCTTCAGCAGGAAGCCGCGCTCCAGCACGCCGGACGGCACCGACGGGTCGCCGATGGCGCCGAGCAGGATGGCGTCGTGGGCCTTGAGGGCGTCGAGGTCGGCGTCGGTGAGGGTCTCACCGGTGGCGTGGTAGCGCCGGGCGCCGAAGTCGTACTCCCTGGTCTCCAGCTTCACGTCCTGGGGCAGGACGGCGGAGAGGACCTTGAGACCCTCGGTCACGACCTCCTGGCCGATGCCGTCCCCGGGGATCACTGCGAGATCGATGCTGCGAGACATGTCCGGCACCTTACTCCGCGTCCCACGGGATGACACGGACCGTCCGCGATGCGGACGGCGGACGGCCCGTCAAGCGGTCGGTCCGGCTCAGTGGCCGGTCTCGCCGCCGTTGTCCCGGCGGTCGAGGGCGCGTTGGAGGGCGGCGGCGGCCTGCGCGCGGTCGGTGTCGTTCGAGCGGGAGGCGTGGCGCACGCGGCGGCGGACGGTCGTCTCGGCCATGGGAAATCGACTCCTTCGACAGAGTGGTTGCACGGCAGCGATGAGCTGTGAGACGCCGGAAGGGGCGGAGAGCGCACGCCGCAGGGGTTGCCTGCGCGGGGCGCGGCTCACGACCGCCCTTCGCTGGATGGAGCGATTCGTTCGGCTCATCCCAAGCTAAGGGACCGGGCCGCACCTGTCTGCATGGTTACTCGGACTTCCTACTATCTGAGACGGCGCGTCGCCTCACCCCGCCGTGACCTGCGTCTTCCCCGGCTGGGGATGGAGGGCCCGCACCTCGCGGACGAGCGCCCGCACGGCCGCGGTGGCGGCCAGTTCGGGCGTGGTCACATAGCCGACCGCGCGGTGCGGGCGCTCGGGCCCGAGGTCGGTGACGGCCACGGAGGGCGGCACGGTGGCGAGCGACAGCGCGGGCATGACGGCCATCCCGAGACCGCTGCCCACCATCGCCAGTACCGCCCCGTCGTCCTCGGCGCGCACGCTCGCGGCCGGCAGCCAGTCCTGGGCGGCCCACCAGGACCGGGTGTGGGAGCCGCAGTTCTCGGCCCAGTCGACCAGGGGCAGGGTGCGCGGGGCGGGGTGCCCGGCCGGGTGCACCAGGGAGTACGGCTCCCGCAGCAGCACCCCGCCGACCAGGCCGTGCGGCAGCGAGCCGTCCCCGAGGGTGGCGATGCCGAGGTCGGCCCGGCCGGCGGCGACCTCGCCCGCGGTGCCGGGGCCCACCTCCCGTACGACGCTGACGCGGACCTCGACGCCGGGGTGCCGGGCGGCGAGCCGCTCCAGGGCGGGGGGCAGCAACTGGAGGGCCGCGCTGCGGAAGGCGGCCACGCGCAGCGGTCCGGCGATCTCCCCGGCGTCCGCGCTCCGGGCGTCGGCGGCCAGCGCCGCCAGCATCCGCAGCACACGCCGGGCGTGGGCGGCGGCCCGCTCCCCGGCGGGGGTCGGCCGGGCGCCGAACCGGCCGCGCTCGAAGAGGACGACACCCAGCTTGCGTTCGATGCCGCGCACCGCGTGCGAGACGGCCGACTGGGTCGTGCCCAGCCGGACGGCCGCGGTCGAGAACCCGCCCTCCTCGGCCACGGCGACGAGGGTCCGCAGCTCCTGCGGGGCGAGGTCGGCTGCGGTCACGTCGAGGCTCCCACCTGCTGTGATGAGCGTGGCTCATGGATCAGCGCGTCGCATGAGCCCAACCCCCTGCCCGGCCCCGCCATTCCCCGCCTACGGTCCCGGGCATGACAGAGACCGCGCTCACCGTGCAGCAGACCGCCCGCCCGACCGGCTTCCCGGCCGCGGGCCACTTCCGCTTCGCGGAGTCCCCCGTGCCCGAACCGGCTCCCGGCACCGCCCTGGTGGAGAACCTGTGGTGGTCGGTGGACCCGTACCACCGCGAGATGATGGACGGCGACTTCGCGCTGCACGCCCCGCTGGAGGGCCGGACCCTGGGCCGGGTCGTCGCCTCCCGGACCCCGGAGATCCCCGAGGGTGAGGTCGTCTTCCACCGGCTGGGCTGGCGTACGCACGCCGTGGTCAGCCCCGAGGAGGTCAGGCACCTCCCCCACCACCCGGGCGTGCCGCTGTCGGCGTATCTGAGCGTGCTCGGCGGCACCGGCCTCACCGCGTACGTGGGCCTCACCCGGATCGCCCGGCTGCGGGAGGGCGAGGACCTGTTCGTCTCCGGTGCGGCGGGCGGGGTCGGCACGGCCGCCGGCCGCTTCGCCCGGCTGCTGGGCGCGGGCCGGCTGACCGGCAGCGCGGGCTCACCGGAGAAGGTCAAGTACCTGACGGAGCAGGTCGGTTACGACGCCGCCTTCGACTACCACGACGGCCCCGTGGCCGCACTCCTCGCCGAGGCGGCCCCGGACGGCGTCGACGTGTTCCTGGACAACGTCGGCGGCGAGCACCTGGGCGCGGCGATCGGCGCGCTGCGGGAACACGGGCGGGCGGTCCGCGTCGGCACGATCAGCCAGTACAACGACCCGGCCGCCCCGCCCGTGGTCTTCGACCACTCCGCCGTGGTGGAGAGGCAGCTGCGCGTCGAGGGCTTCCTGGTGAGGGATTACAGGGCCGTCCAGGAGGAGTTGTACGAGTTCGCCGTCCCGCCTCTGCTGAGCGGTGCGCTGTCCCTGGACGAGACGGTGGTGGACGGCTTCGAACTGATCGTGGAGGCGTTCCTCCTGATGCTGCGCGGCGGCAACACGGGCAAGATCCTGGTGCGCAAGGTGTGAGCGGGGAGCACGACGGCCCGGCGAGCCTGTTCGGGGCGGGCTCGCCGGGCCGGATCGTGGGGGCCGCCGGGGCCCGGGGGGGGTCAGCCCATGTGCGGGTAGCCGTACTCGGTCGGCGGGACCAGGGTCTCCTTGATGGCGCGGGTCAGGGTCCAGCGCATCAGGTTCTGCGGGGCGCCGGCCTTGTCGTCCGTGCCGGAGGCGCGGCCGCCGCCGAAGGGCTGCTGGCCGACGACGGCGCCGGTGGACTTGTCGTTGATGTAGAAGTTGCCCGCCGCGTAGCGGAGCTTCTCCATCGTGTACGCCGCCGCCGCGCGGTCGCCCGAGATGACCGAGCCGGTGAGGGCGTAGTCCGAGACCGACTCCATCTGGGTCAGCATCTCGTCGTAACTGTCGTCCTCGTAGACGTGCACGGCGAGGATCGGGCCGAAGTACTCGGTGCGGAAGACCTCGTTGTCGGGGTCGGAGCACTCGATGACGGTCGGGCGGATGAAGTAGCCCACCGAGTCGTCGTAGGAGCCGCCCGCGACGATCGTGCAGGTGGGGTCCTCGGCGGCGCGATCGATGGCGGCCTTGTTCTTGGCGAAGGAGCGCTCGTCGATGACCGCGCCGATGAAGTTCGACAGGTCGGTGACGTCGCCCATGGTGATGCCGTCGATCTCGGCCGCGAACTCCTCCTTGAAACCGGAGTTCCAGATGGAGGCCGGGACGTAGGCGCGGGAGGTGGCCGAGCACTTCTGCCCCTGGTACTCGAAGGAGCCGCGGGTCAGCGCGGTCTTCAGCACGGCGCGGTCGGCGCTCGGGTGCGCGACCACGAAGTCCTTGCCGCCGGTCTCGCCGACCAGGCGCGGGTAGGCGCGGTACTTCTCGATGTTGTTGCCGACCGTCTTCCACAGGTACTGGAAGGTCTTGGTCGAGCCGGTGAAGTGGATGCCGGCGAGGTCCCGGTGCTCCAGGGCGACCTCGGAGACGGCGATGCCGTCGCCGGTGACCAGGTTGATGACGCCCTTGGGCAGCCCGGCCTCCTCCAGCAGCCTCATCAGCAGCACGGCGGCGTGGGTCTGCGTCGGGGACGGCTTCCAGACCACCACGTTGCCCATGAGGGCGGGCGCGGTGGGCAGGTTGGCGGCGATGGCCGAGAAGTTGAACGGCGTGATCGCGTAGACGAAGCCCTCCAGCGGGCGGTGGTCCATGCGGTTCCACACGCCCGGAGAGTTGGCCGGGGGCTGCTCGGCCAGGATCTGGCGGGCGTAGTGCACGTTGAAGCGCCAGAAGTCGACCAGCTCGCAGGGGCTGTCGATCTCGGCCTGCTGGGCGGTCTTGGACTGGCCCAGCATGGTGGAGGCGGCGATGGTCTCGCGCCAGGGGCCCGACAGCAGCTCGGCGGCGCGCAGGATGATCGCGGCGCGGTCGTCGAAGGACATCGCGCGCCAGGCCGGGGCGGCGGCCAGGGCGGCGTCGATGGCGTCCTGGGCGTCCTCGCGGGTGGCGCCCCGCAGGGTGCCGAGCACGGCCTTGTGGTTGTGCGGCTGGACCACCTGGAAGGTCTCGCCGCCGCCCATCCGCTTCTCGCCGCCGATGGTCATCGGCAGGTCGACCGGGTTCTCGGCCAGCTCCTTCAGCCTGGCCTCCAGCCGGGCGCGCTCGGGGCTGCCGGGGGCGTAGCCGTGCACCGGCTCGTTGACGGGGGTGGGGACCTGGGTCACAGCGTCCATGAGATCCGTAACTCCTTTGCTTTGAGCGGGTGTTCGGGCTCAGCCCTTGGTGATCATGCTGCGTACGAAGAACTGGAGGTTCGCCGGCTTCTCGGCGAGACGGCGCATGAAATAGCCGTACCAGTCGGTGCCGTAGGCGGTGTAGACACGCATGCGGTGCCCCTCGGCGGCCAGCCGCAGGTGCTCGTCGCCCCGGATGCCGTAGAGCATCTGGAACTCGTACTCGTCGAGCTTACGACCGGCGCGGTGCGCGAGTTCCTGGGCGATGGAGATGAGGCGGGGGTCGTGGGACCCGATCATCGGGTACCCCTCGCCCTCCATCAGCGTCTTCAGGACGCGGACGTACGCCTTGTCGATCTCGTGCTTCTGCTGGTACGCGACCTCGGCGGGCTCCTTGTAGGCGCCCTTGACCAGGCGGACCCGGCTGCCTGCCTCGGCCAGGCGGCGGGCGTCGGCCTCGGTGCGGAACAGGTACGCCTGGATGACGCAGCCGGTGTCGGGGAAGTCCTTCCGCAGCTCCTCGTGGATGGCGAACATCGAGTCGAGGGTGGTGTGGTCCTCGGCGTCCAGCGTGACCGTGGTGCCGATGGCGGCGGCGGCCTCGACGACCGGGCGGACGTTGGCGAGGGCCAGCTCGTGGCCGCCGGGCAGCGCTTGGCCGAACATGGAGAGCTTCACCGACATCTCGACCCGCTCGCCGAGGTCGAGGTCCCTCAGGTGGTCGACCAGCGCGAGGTAGGCGTCGCGGGCGGCGGCGGCCTGCTCGGGGGTGGTGATGTCCTCGCCGACGACGTCCATCGTCAGCTGCAGGCCCCTGGCGGTCAGCTCCACGATGACCGGGACGATGTCGTCCACGGTCTCGCCGGGGATGAACCGGTCGACGACCTGCTTGGTCACCGGGGCGGCCGAGATCAGACGACGCATCCGGTCGCTGCGCGAGGCGGCGAGAATCACGGGACCCAGCACGGGGCACCTCCACAACAAAAGCACCGAGGACGGCCGGGACCCGACGATTCGGGGACGGCACGGAGAACCACCGTGAAACCTAGGGATCTCTTCGATGGTGGGCCATCGACAGACGTCACGCATCCGATCACCGGTTCTCAGACAGATGTATGAAGAGCGCTCGGAAATGCGGCAGAATGCCCGGGTGGCGGCCGATTACAGAGATGACTACCAGGAGCTGGTGGACGAGATCTCGGAGCTGCTGGGCGCCCCGGCGACCCTGGAGAACCGGGACTTCGAGCTGATCGCCTTCGGCGCGTACGACAGTGAGGGCGAGCTGGACCCCACCGCGCTGGACCCGGTGCGGGCCCGCTCGATCCTGACCCGGCGCTCGACCTCGGCGGTGCGGGCGTGGTTCGAGGGCTTCGGCATCACCCGCGCGACGGAACCGGTGCGCATCCCGCCCACCCCGGAGGCCGGCGTCTACCGGGGCCGGATCTGTCTGCCGGTACGCCATCGGGGTGTCGTGCTCGGCTACGTGTGGCTGCTGGACGACGATCCCGGCCCGAGCGACGCCCAGCTGGCCGCCGCCATGCCGGTGACCGGGCGGATCGGCGCGCTGCTCGCCGACGAGGCGCGGGCGGGGGCTGGGCTCGGCCGGGAGCTGCGGGCGGTGCTCACGGCGGAGGACGGCTGGCAGCGGGACATGGCCGTCACCGAGCTGCGCACCGCGCTGAGCCCGCGCGCGGACGGCCCGCACACCGTGGTCTGCGTCGCCCCCTGGTTCTCCGCCGACCCCGACGACGCCCCCTCGGCGCGTACCGTTCCGCACGCCACCGCCCTGTGCACGGTGCCGTGGGGCGCGACGGCGCAGAGCCTCGCGGTACTGGTGCGGCTGCGCAGCACGGAGGTGACGGCCCCGGCGCTGGTGACGGCGTCGCGGCTGGTCAAGGAGGCGGAGGGCGCCGTCGTCGGGGTGGGGGTCGGTGAACCCCGCGTAGGGCTGGCCGAGTTGGGGACGGTGTGGCAGGAGGCGTCGGCGGCGGCGCGGGCCGCGCTGGCCGAGCCGAGGTTCGCGCCGGTGGCCGAGTGGCGGGGCATCGGCCCGTACCGGCTGCTGTCCGCGCTGCCGCCGAGGGCGGTCCAGGACCCGGTGGCGGCGCCGCTGCTCTCCCCCGCCCACCAGGAGCTGGCCCGCACCGCGGAGGTCTACCTCGACCGCGCGGGCCAGGCCGGCCGGGCGGCGGCCGAGCTGGGCATCCACCGCCAGACCCTCTACTACCGCCTGAGCCGCGTGGAACACCTGACCGGCCTGGACCTGGACGACGGCGAGGACCGGCTACTGCTGCACATGACACTGAAGCGGGCCCGCCTGGGCTGACCGTGCGGAGTCACGGCGGCCGGTACCGCCTCGTCGCTGATGGAGACGGCCACGGAGTTCGGTGGCGCGCCGGGCATGGCGGTGCTGGGCTCGGTCGGCGCGGCCGTGTACCGGCACCGGATGCCGTCCGGCACCCCGGCGGAGGCCCGCGAGACGCTCGGCGGCGCGCTGGTCACCGCCGCCCGGCTGCCCGGACGGTCCGGCGGGGCGCTGCTCGCCTCGGCGCGGGAGGCGTTCACCTCCGGGATGCACGCGGCGGCCCTCTTCGGGGCGATCGTGCTGGTGCTGACCGCGATCGGCGCCGCGCTGACCCTGGGCCGACGGGACGCGCGGTAACCGCCGGACGCCGGAGCGCCGGGCGGCCCGAAAAGCGGGG
>NZ_JBHXLV010000144.1:0-16802 GCF_042721685.1 Streptomyces sp. NPDC058459
GGCCCTGTGAGCCCGACGCCGCCGCCCGCTTTCCGTCAGTGCGCGAAGCTGAACCAGTTCACGTTCACGAAGTCGGCCGGCTGGCCGCTGGTGAAGGTGAGATAGACGTCGTGGGTCCCGGTGACCCCGCTGATGTTGGCCGGGACGGTCTGCCAGTTCTGCCAGCCGCCGGTGCCGGACAACGAGAAGCTGCCGATGGGGGCGTTGGACCGGCTGTCGAGCCGTACCTCCACCAGACCGCCCACCCCGGACGCCGCCCCACTGGCGACGCGGGCCTTGAACTGGGTGGCGGGCGTGGAGCCGAAGTTGACGCCCTTGTACTGCGCCCAGTCACCGCCTGCGACGTAGCTGAGGTTCTGGCCGCCGCCGGTGTCCGTGGTGGTCTCGGTGTTGACGCCGGACTGGCCGTCGTAGGACTCGGCCTGGATGGTGCCGTAGGCGTCGCGGTTGCCGGTGGGCGGGGGAGTGGTGCCGCCGCCGTTGCCGGACTGGAGCACCTGGACGTAGTCCACGGTCATCGGGTGGCCCGGCTCGGTGTCGGCGTAGGGGCCGCCGCCGAAGGCGCCCGGGAAGCCGCCGCCCATCGCCACGTTGAGGATGAGGAAGTAGCCGTGCTTCGTGGCGTTGTTCCAGGTCGCGGCGTCGAACTGGTTCGCCCGCACCGTGTGCAGGTTGACCCCGTCGACGTAGAAGCGGATCTCCTCGACGGAGGTCGAGCGGTCCCACTCCATCGCGTAGGTGTGGAACGCGGACTGGCAGGTGCTGCCGGGGCAGGCCACGGAATTGCCCACGCCCGTGGTCTCGTTGCAGGGACCGCCCGGGTTGGTGCCGCAGTGGAGCGTGGACCAGACGGTGTTCAGGCCCTGGACGTTCTCCATGATGTCCAGCTCGCCGACGCCCGGCCAGTTCTGGTAGTTGCCCCGGTACGGCGCTCCCAGCGCCCAGAACGCCGGCCAGTAGCCCTTGGCAGCCGCGCCCGTGACGTTCGGCATCTGGATGCGCGACTGCACCCGCAGCTTGCCGCCCGCCGGGGGCTGGAAGTCGGTCCGGTTGGTCTCGATACGGCCTGAGGTCCAGCGGCCCGAGGAGTCGCGGCGCGGGGTGATCTGCAGGTTGCCGTTGCCGTCGAGCGCGACGTTACTGGTGCTGTCCGTCATCGTCTCGACCTCGCCGGTGCCCCAGTTGGCGGCGCCGCCCGGATACGAGGTCCCGGTGTCGTACTGCCAGTTGGCGGTGTTGACACCGGAGCCCGCCGAGCCGTTGAAGTCGTCAAGGAACACCTGGGTCCAGCCGGACGGCGGTGTGGGGGCGGAGGCGTCGGCGGGGCCGATGGCCGCGAGGGCGGTCACGGCCGCGAGGCCCAGCGTGCCGAGGGCGGCGACCAGCGCCCGCCGGACGGAACGCCGCTGTCTGCCACCGGTCGGGGAGGTACCGGAGGTTTCACTCATGGGGGTGCCTTCCGGGGTACGGGATGAGGTGCGGGGGGCCCTGTGAGCCTCTTGAGAGCGCTCTCAAGGTGCGCACAATCTGCTCCCCGCTCCTGCGGACGTCAAGGGTTGAAGCAGGGAAAGTCCTTACCGGCGTGGGGAGTTCACTGCGTGAAGGCGTGCTTACCGGTGCAGATCGCCTGCCCGGCGGCACCCGCCACCCCGCCTGCCCGCCCGGCCCCGCATGCCATGATCGGACCAGGCGGCCGGAAAGGGTGAGGCATGAGGCTGACGATTCTCGGCGGCGGCGGGTTCCGCGTGCCGCTCGTGTACGGCGCGCTGCTCGCCGACCGCGGCGAGGGCCGGGTGCGCGAGGTCGTGCTGTACGACGTGGACACCGCCCGGCTGGACGCCGTGACCCGGGTGCTGGCCGAGCAGGCAGCCGGGGTGCCGGACACACCCGCCGTACGGGCCACCGGCGACCTGGACGAGGCGCTGCGGGGGGCCGACTTCGTGTTCTCCGCGATCCGGGTCGGCGGGCTGCGCGGGCGGGCCGAGGACGAGCGGGTGGCGCTGGCCGAGGGGGTGCTCGGGCAGGAGACGGTGGGCGCCGGGGGTATCGCCTACGGGCTGCGGACGGTGCCCGTCGCCGTCGACATCGCCCGGCGGGTGGCCCGACTCGCGCCCGGTGCCTGGGTCATCACCTTCACCAACCCGGCCGGCCTGGTCACCGAGGCCATGTCGCGGCACCTCGGGGACCGGGTCATCGGCATCTGCGACTCCCCGGTCGGCCTCGGCCGCCGCGTCGCCCGCGCCCTGGGCGCCGACCCGCGCGAGGCGTTCGTGGACTACGTCGGCCTCAACCACCTCGGCTGGGTACGCGGCCTGCGCGTCGCCGGCCGGGACGAACTGCCGCGCCTGCTGGCCGACCCGGACCGGCTCGGCTCCTTCGAGGAGGGCCGGCTGTTCGGCCCGGAGTGGCTGCGCTCACTCGGCGCGGTCCCCAACGAATACCTGCACTACTACTACTTCAACCGCGAGACCGTCCGCGCCTACCAGGAGGCCGAGCGGACCCGGGGTGCCTTCCTGCGCGACCAGCAGTCCCGGTTCTACGAGGACGCGCTGCGCCCCGGCGGGTCCGCGCTGCGGGCCTGGCAGGACACCCGCGCCGAGCGCGAGGCCACGTACATGGCGGAGAACCGGGAGAGTGCCGGGGCCGGGGAGCGCGAGGAGGAGGATCTGTCGGGCGGCTACGAGCAGGTGGCGCTGGCGCTGATGCGGGCCGTCGCCCGCGACGAGCGCACCACCCTGATCCTCAACGTCCGCAACCGCTCCACGCTTGCCGCGCTGGACGCCGACGCGGTGATCGAGGTGCCCTGCCTGGTCGGCGCGGACGGCGCGCACCCGCTGGCCACGGACCCGCTGCCCGGACACGCCACCGGTCTGGTCTGCTCGGTGAAGGCGGTCGAGCGGGAGGTGCTGGCCGCCGCGGAGTCGGGGTCGCGGGAGACGGCGGTGAAGGCGTTCGCGCTGCACCCCCTTGTCGACTCGGTCAACGTGGCCCGGAGGCTGGTCGACGGTTACACCGCCGCCCACCCCGAGCTGGCGTATCTGAGGTGAACACGGGTGGGGGGCCGCTCCGCCGAGCGGCCCCCCACGCGGGTCGTACGAGGCTCAGCCGGTGAAGCCGGCCGTGATCGACGTGAACTGCCAGGTGCTCTGGTCGATACCGGAGCAGTTGCTCACCACGCCACCGCCGGCGCAGGGCCGGTCCCGGTTGACCGCCCAGTAGGCGAGCCGGGCGATGTGGTGCGCGTTGCTCCAGTCGCGGATCTTCGTCCAGGTCTCCGGCGTCGTGTTCTCCTGCTGGTCGGAGAGGCCGTTCATGCCCGAGATGCCGAGGTGGGAGTACGCGGTGGCGTCGTCCCAGCCGAAGGTCGACTTCAGCTTGGTCTTCAGCCCCTCGGCCGCGTTGACCGTGTTGCCGTACATGTCCGCGCCGCCGCCGAAGTCGAACGGCATGATCGTGAACACGTCGATGTCGGCGCCGATCGACTTCGCCTGCTCGATGAGCCGGTTGCCGTAGTAGGTCGGGCCGGTGGTCGTGGTGCCGAAGGTGACGATGGTCTTCAGGCCGGGGTTGTTCGCCTTGACCGTCTTCAGCGCGGTGAGGATCTTCGCCTGCACGGCCTCGTTCTCGAACTCGTCCGTGTTCTCGATGTCCATGTCGATCGATTTCAGCGAGTAGGCGTCGATCACCTTCTGGAGCGCGCCCGCCAGCGCGCCCGCCGAGGAGCAGTTGGCACCGAGCTTGCTGCCCTGCCAGCCGCCGAACGACGGCACGATGTCACCGCCCGCCGAACGGATCTGGTTGATCGCACTCTGGTCCGCCCCGCCGGTCAGCGGCCGGCTGCCGTCCCAGGACGGGTTGCAGCCGCCGGAGTCCAGCACGAACGCCATGGTGAACCACTTCACCCCGGTCGCGTTCATCACCGTCGCCGGGTTCGGCGGATCGCCCCAGCCCTCGAACAGGTACGGCGCGGCCTGCTTGAAGCCGGTGCCGCCGCCCGAACCCGCGCTGGTCGTCACGCTGACGGCGCCGGAGGCCCCGGAGGTGTTCCCGGCCGCGTCCCGCGCCTTCACGGTGAAGGTGTACGCCGTGCTCGCCGACAGCCCGCTGACCGTGGCCGTGGTGCCGGACACGCTGAGCACCTGGTCGGCGCCGCTGTAGATGTCGTACGCGGTGACACCCACGTTGTCGGTCGCCGCGTTCCACTTCAGCGAGACGCTGGAGGAGGTCTTGCCGGTCGACGTGAGGCCGCCCGGGGTGCTAGGCGCCTGGGTGTCGCCGCCGCCTCCGCCGCCCGGCCCGTCCAGGCTGATGTCGTCGGCCTGGTAGGAGCCCTGCGCGTACCAGCCGTGCACGTACACCTTGGCGCTGGTCTGTGAGGCGCCGGTGGTGAAGGAGACGCTGAGCCGGCTGTACGCCGAGGGGGACGAGGTCCAGGTGGAGGCACCGCCGTCCACCCCGAGGTAGACGTACGAGCCGCGGACCCAGCCGCTGAGGGTGTACGCGGTGTTCGGCTTGACGGCGACGGTCTGCTCGCACTGCGCGTTGTCGCTCGAACTCACGGCGCCCTGAAGCGCCTTGGAGCCGCCGTGCACCGGGGAGGAGACGACCGAGCCGAGGTTGCCCGAACAGGTCCACAGGGACAGGCCGCCCGACTCGAAGCCGGGATCGGTGAGCACGTTGGCCGCCTGGGCGGTGCCCGGCAGGGCGACGGCCCCGCCGAGCGCCAGGGCGGCGGAGCCGAGCAGGGCGAGAAGCCGGCGTCTGGGACGCCCGGGAAGGTGTCGCACGCGATCTCCCTGATGGTATGGGGGTGTTCGGGAGTGCACCGGGGTGCGGGAAGTGCAGGACGAGCATGAGGGGGGTGCGGGGGTGCGGGGGTGCGGGGGTGCGAGGGTGCGAGGGTCGTCCTCCAAAATGGTATGGACCAATCCAGCTGTCAAGGGACAGCACGGGATCGGTCCATACCGGGAGGGTGCGGCGTCGCTACAGCGGCAGCGGGGCTCCCGTTGCGGCCGGCGCGGTGAGCGGGGCAGTGGGCGCGGGCAGGCACACCGCTGCCTCCCCGGAGCCCTCGGGCTCCTGCTCGGTGAGGGTCGGCGAGCCCAGCGGGCGCGGTCCGGAGACCACGGCGTAGTCCTGGCCCAGGAACGGCGGCTCGACGGTGCCGGGGTCCTCGCCCAGCGCCAGCTGCACAGCCGCCCAGGGGGCGTTGACCCCGCACAGGGAGAGCTGGTGCAGTCCGCCGGCCGGCCGGGTGTTGACGTCGAGCAGCACCGGCCGGTCGCCCAGCATGCGGAACTGGATGTTGGACAGGTAATGCAGTCCGAAGCCCTCCGCGATCAGCCGGGCCGGGGCGAGCCAGCGCTCGTCCAGGGTGAAGCCGCGGCGCCGGCCGTTCTTGGTGCGGCCCACCAGCAGCCGGGTCCGGTTGTCCGTGCCGGTCAGGCAGTCCACCGACACCTCGGGCTGCTCCAGCCTCGGCATCACCAGCAGGTCCACCGGCTCCTCGGCCTCCCGCAGCGCGGCCACGGCGAGGTCCAGCTGTACGTACGGGCTCGGGAAGCCGCTCAGCTGCGCCAGCGAGAACGGCGCACGGGTGATCATCCGGAAGCCGACCCCGCCCGCACCGCTCGCGGGCTTGAAGCACGCCCGGTGCCCGGCCTCCTCCAACTCCTCCACCGAGGCGATGAGTTCCTCGGCCGTGCGGACCCGGAACCACGGCGGCACCGGTACGCCCACCGAGCGGACCGCCTCGTACGCGGTCACCTTGTCCTCGAACACCGCCACCGCCTCCGGCGTCGGCGCCAGCAGAGCCGTACCCGCCGCCGCGAAGTCGGCGCGGTGGGCCACGATCGCGGACTGGTGCAGCCGGGGGACGAAGACATCGATGCCACGCCGGGCGCACTGGTCGAGCGCGTACTCGGCATACCCGGCCGGGGACAGCCCCTCCGGCTCCAGCGCGGCGGTGTCGGCGGCGGCCAGCACGGGGGAGTCCGGGTCACCGTGGGTCGCGTGGATCTCCACGGCCCGGTCGCTCGGGTTTCTCCGCAGCTGATCCATGAAGAACACGTTCTCCGCGTACGTGCGGTTGAGCCATACGCGTACGCGAGAGACCATGCGGGCCGCCTTTCGGGGGATTTCGGGCACGACTCAGCGGTCCGCGCCCGGACAGGAGGAAGGAAGGGACACCAAACCGCCCTCTATGAAGGGGTGTTGGGCGGTGAGTGATGGGGCGATCATACGGCCTGCGCGGAGTGGTACGTGCAACGCGCGTGTTACGGATTCGCCCGGCGCGTCGACCTCCCCGCGCCCCGCCCGACCGGCCGCTCTTGCCCGCGCCCCGGCCGGTGTGCTGTCGTGGTGCCGCGCCGCACACTGCCGTGGGAGGTCGGGTACCGGTGATCGAGGAACTGCTGCCGGACTCGGTGGTCGTCGTGGAGTCGTTCGGCAGCCCGGACGACGACCCGGACACCGCGCTCTACCCGGAGGAACGGGCGCTGGTGGACCGCGCGGTCGCCAAGCGGCGCCGCGAGTTCACCTCCGTACGCGTGTGCGCGCGACGCGCGATGGAGAAGCTCGGCCGGCCGCCCGCGCCGGTCCCGACCGGTGAGCGCGGCGCCCCGGTCTGGCCGGACGGCCTGCTCGGCAGCATGACCCACTGCGACGGCTACCGGGGTGCGGCGCTGGCCCGCTCGGGTGAGCTGGCCTCCCTCGGTATCGACGCCGAGGTGCACGAACCGCTGCCGGAGGGCGTCTTCGACGCCGTGTCGGTCGCCGCCGAACGGGACCGGCACCGGGCGCTGGTCTCGGCCCGGCCCGGCGTGCACTTCGACCGGCTGCTGTTCAGCGCCAAGGAGTCCGTGTACAAGGCGTGGTTCCCGCTCACCCGCGCCTGGCTGGACTTCTCCGAGGCGGACATCGAGCTGGTCCCCGGGCACGGCGACCGCGGCACCTTCCACGCCCGGCTCCTCGTGCCCGGCCCCCTGGTGGGCGGCGCCCGGCTGACCGGGTTCGACGGCCGCTGGCGCACCGGCGACGGACTGGTCCTCACGGCGGTGGCCGTGCCCGCGCCCGGAGCCGGGGTCTAGGCGCACCAGGCGCGCGGCAGCTCGAAGAACCCGTCCTCGTTGCCCGCCGGGCCCGCACCCGCCAGCGCCTGTTCGGCCTCCGCCAGCACGGCCGGCGGCACCAGGGCCGGGGCCTGCACCGGCGGGCCGTCCAGGGTGGCGCGCACGGTGTGCAGCAGCCGCAGATACGCCTGGAGTGCGGTGCGCTCACGGTCGGTCAGTACGGCGGTCGGCATCGGTCGGCTCCCCCGGCCGGCGGCACGGTTCCCGCACGCCGGCGCCACGCGCCGGCCCTCGCGGCACGCAGGGGTCCAGCGTGCCGCCCGCCACTGACAACGCCGCCGCTCCGGCCCGCCCGGGACCGCCCGGACGGCCCGCGCCCGCCTCAGCCCTGGGGCCCCGGATACCCGAGCGAGGCACCGATGCGCCCCGCCACGCCGTCCCGGCGCACCGGACCGCTCAGCGAGGAACCCGTCATCCGGGTGCGGCACTTGCTGGCCAGCAGCAGGCCGAAGGTCTCCGCGTCCCGCTCCTCGCCCTGGTCGAACCGGGTACGCGCGGCGACCCGGTGGACGGCCGCCCGCAGGGCGTCCCGGTCGGTGTCGTCCCCGAGCAGCCGGGTGGCCACCCCCACTTCCGGGCCGTCGGTCCGGTGCCCGGTGCGGCCGGCCTGCAGGTGCCACAGCTCATGGCCGAGGATCACCAACTGGTGGTCGGGGGCGGTGCGTTCCTCCACCACGACCAGATCGCGGTCGCTCATTTCCAGCCACAGCCCGCTGGCCGTGCCGGGCGGGAAGACCGCCGTACGGAACTGCACCGGGCGACCGCGTCTGCGGCTCATCGTCGAGCAGAGCGACCGGTACAGCTCCTCGGGCGGCAGGGGAGCTGGCCGGTCCAGCTGCCCGACCAGCTCGGCGCACAGCCGCCGCATGCCTCTGCCGATGCCCGCCGCCCTCATCGCGTTCACGTCCCCGGCTGCCGGACGCTCTCCAGCAGCATGTCCAGCCACTCCGCGACCTTGTCCCGGTGCTGGTCCGTGGGTAGCTGGGCGGCCCGCCAGGCGATCCCGCGCACCCCGTGGTCCTGGAGCAGCCGTTCCAGCGGGTCCTGTGCGGCGCCGGAGGCGGCCCGCTCCTGGTCCGCCAGCTTCTGGAGCAGCTCCTGTTCGCTGTGCTGCAAGGCGCCGGCCAGCGCTTCGGGGTCCTCCGCGGTGAGGAACCCGGCGTGCACATGGAAGAACCGCTGGAGCGCGTCGCAGTGCTCCATCGTGGGACGCCGGTCGCCGTTGATCAGGGCGCCCGCCTGCTGCCGTGACATGCCCGCGCCGTCCGCGATCTCCTGCTGGGTGTACCTGCGGCCGCCCGCCTTGAGCCGGGTGTGGCGCAGCAGGTCCAGGCGTTGCAGGAAGCGGGCCTGCACATCCGGTTCACCGGCCGGGCGGCCGCAGAGCAGCGCCTTCACCACCGGTTCCGGGACCCCGCTGGTGACCGAGAGCCGGTCGGTGTCGAAGACCTCGGTGTGCGGGACGCCGAGCCGGTCGGCGAGCGCGGTGACACGGGCGACGACGGCCGGAAGCTGAGCGGTCGCCGAGGCGCCCGGATTCCCGTAGCCATCCGTCACCGACAGAACTCCTACGTCTCTCAAGGGCCTACGTCTTCGGGGAGCCGCGGGAGATCGGGCGCGATGTCACTCCCGGCCGCCGTGAACATCCCGGAGAGTAGCCCGTGGTACGAACTCGCATCCAGGTCCCGCCACAACTGTGGCGGATTTCGGCCGTCAACAGGCATGAAATGCCACGATAGTTGACACGGCTCTCGTCGGGACAGCAGGATCGCAGCGCCGCGTGCAGGCGGCCGAGGCAAGAGGGGTGACCACCCGATGGCACATCAGGCGGGAGGGCGGCGGCCGGTACCCCGGCCCGTCCCCGGGAGCTGTGAGGCGCGGGCGTATCTGGACGACTACGCCGCCGTGGTGGAGGCTGCCCCGTTCCCCTCGCTCGTGGTGGACCACCGCTGGAACGTCGTTCTGGCCAACGACGCCTTCGCCGCGCTCTTCGGGGAGGTGCGGCACCACCCCACCGCGATGCCCGGCGGCAACTTCCTGCGGTTCGTCCTCTTCCACCCCGACGCGGACCGCGTGCTCGGTGACCACGAGCCGGGCTGGTGCCTGCCGATGCTGGCCCAGCTGAAGACCGCGCTGGAGGGGTACGGCCACGACCACGAACTCCAGGCGATACGCCGGGACGTGGCGCGCGACCCGATCATGGAGGCCGCCTACCGGCAGGGCCTGCCGTACTGGATACACGCGGTCGGCGAGCGCGCGGCCCGGCTCGACGGCGCCGTACGCCTCCTGCGCCACCCGGACCCGCGCCTGGGCACCGCCGAATGCCGCGTGGTGGACGAGACCCCGCCGTTCCTGCGCGACCTGGGACACCGCCGGCTGACGGTGATCCCCCGGCGGCAGTCCGCCGCCCGCCGCGCCCACCTGACGGTCGTCCCCACCCCCTGGACCTGACCCGGCCCCGCCGGTGTTCAGGTCATCGACGGCGCCGGGTCATCCACACCCGGCACGACCTCCACGCTTACGCAAGCTGTTTGCATGACTTGCGCTAGACTTGCGGGTATGACGCGACGACTTGCGGAAGTGGCGAAGAAGGTCGGGGTCAGCGAGGCCACGGTCAGCCGGGTGCTCAACGGCAAGCCCGGAGTCTCCGACGCCACCCGGCAGTCGGTCCTCACCGCCCTGGACGTGCTGGGCTACGAGCGCCCCACCCAGTTGCGCGGGGAGCGCGCCCGCCTGGTCGGTCTCGTCCTGCCGGAACTCCAGAACCCGATCTTCCCGGCGTTCGCCGAGGTCATCGGTGGCGCGCTCGCCCAGCTCGGGCTGACCCCGGTGCTGTGCACCCAGACCAAGGGCGGCGTCTCGGAGGCCGACTACGTCGAACTCCTCCTCCAGCAGCAGGTCTCCGGCGTGGTCTTCGCCGGCGGGCTGTACGCCCAGGCCGACGCCCCGCACGACCACTACCGCCGCCTCGCCGACCGGAGCATCCCGGTCGTGCTGGTCAACGCGGCCATAGAGCACCTCGGCTTCCCCGGCGTCTCCTGCGACGACACGGTCGCCGTCGAACAGGCGTGGCGCCATCTGGCCTCCCTAGGTCACGAGCGCATCGGCCTGGTCCTCGGCCCCGACGACCACATCCCCTCGGCCCGCAAACTCGCCGCCGCCCGTGCGCTGGCCGGCGACCTGCCGGACGACCGGGTGGCCCGCGCCATCTTCTCCATCGAGGGCGGCCACGCCGCCGCCTCCCGGCTGATCGACCGGGGCGTCACCGGGATCATCTGCGCCAGCGACCCCCTCGCCCTCGGCGCGGTGCGGGCCGCCCGGCGGAGGGGGCTCGACGTACCGGGCCGGATCTCCGTCGTCGGTTACGACGACTCGGCGTTCATGAACTGCACCGAGCCCCCGCTGACCACCGTGCGCCAGCCCATCGAGGCCATGGGCCGCGCCGCGGTGGAACTGCTGAACGCGCAGATCGGCGGCACCGCGGTGACCGCCGAGGAGCTGCTGTTCGAACCCGAACTGGTGGTCCGGGGCTCCACCGCGCAAGCCCCGCGCGACTGACATCGTCTGCGGCCACCGCGCTGTCAAATAATTACAGATTCCGCGCGACATCTTGCGGCTGGGTGTCGTCGGTGCTTGAGTGTGCGGCGCCCACCGCTCCTGCCTTGAGGGGTCCACCGATGAGAAGCACCGGGTTCCGCCGTACCGTCGCCGCGATCGGCGTCTGTTCCTCGCTCGCCCTCACCGCAGCAGCCTGCGGCTCGGACGACGACAGCTCGGCGGGCGGCAAGACCCGCATCACCGTCAACTGCGAGCCGCCCAAGAGCGCCAAGGTCGACCGCCGGTTCTTCGACGAGGACACCGCCTCCTTCGAGAAGGCCAACCCGGACATCGACGTCGTCGCGCACGACGCGTTCCCCTGCCAGGACCCCAAGACCTTCGACGCCAAGCTCGCCGGCGGCCAGATGGAGGACGTGTTCTACACCTACTTCACCGATGCCCGGCATGTGGTGGACATCCACCAGGCCGCCGACCTCACCCCGTACCTCAAGGAACTGGGGAGCTACGACAGCATCCAGAAGCAGCTGCGGGACATCTACACCGTGGACGGCAAGGTCTACGGCATCCCGCGCACCGGCTACTCGATGGGGCTGATCTACAACCGCGCCCTCTTCCAGAAGGCCGGCCTCGACCCGGACAAGCCCCCGGCGACCTGGGACGAGGTCCGCACCGCCGCCAGGAAGATCGCCGGACTCGGCGACGGCACCATCGGCTACGCCGACTACAGCGCGCAGAACCAGGGCGGCTGGCACTTCACCGCCGAGCTGTACTCCCAGGGCGGCGACGTCGTCAGCGCCGACGGCAAGAGGGCCACCGTGGACACCCCCGAGGGCAAGGCGGTCCTCCAGAACCTGCACGACCTGCGCTGGGCGGACGACTCGATGGGCAGCAAGCAGCTCCTCGTCATCAACGACGCCCAGCAGCTGATGGGTTCGGGCAAGCTCGGCATGTACCTCTCCGCGCCGGACAACATCCCGATCCTGGTCAAGGAGAAGGGCGGCTCCTACAAGGACCTGGCGCTCGCCCCGATGCCCGGCGGCAAGGGCACGCTCATCGGCGGCGACGGCTACATGTTCAACAAGAAGGCAAGCCCCGCCCAGATCCGCGCCGGCCTGAAGTGGCTCGACCACATGTTCCTGACCCCCGGAGACGGCTTCCTGGGCGACTACGCCCGCGCCAGGAAGAACGACGCACCCGTGGGACTGCCCGAACCGCGCCTGTTCACCGGCGCCGCCGACGCCAAGGACCAGCAGGTCAAGAAGGCCAACGCCAACGTCCCGGTGGAGAACTACCAGACCTTCCTGGACGGCAACCAGAGCCTGGACATGAAGATCGAGCCGCCGCACGCCCAGCAGCTCTACTCGGTGCTCGACGGTGTCGTCTCCGCCGTGCTCACCAAGAAGGACGCGGACATCGACCAGCTCCTGAAGGACGCGTCCGGCAAGATCGACAGCATCCTGGCGCAGGGCTGAGCGCCATGACGAAGACGGCCGAGCGGCTCCCCGCGGCCGCCGCCCCGCCGGCCCCGCCCCCGTCCCCGGCGGACGGCGGCCGGGGACGCCGGGCGCTGGCCGACCAGGTCCGCGCCTACGGCTTCCTGCTGGGCGGTCTGCTCTGCTTCGCCCTGTTCTCCTGGTACCCGGCGATCCGCGCCGTCGTCATCGCCTTCCAGCGCTACACACCGGGCTCCGCGCCCGAGTGGGTAGGCACCGCCAACTTCCGCCGGGTCCTGCACGATCCGGAGTTCGGCGCCGCCTGGCGCAACACCCTCACCTTCACCCTGCTCGCCCTGCTGCTGGGCTTCGCCGTCCCCTTCGTCCTGGCCCTGGTCCTCAACGAACTCCGGCACGCCAAGGCGTTCTTCCGGGTCGTGGTCTACCTCCCGGTGATGATCCCGCCCGTGGTCAGCGCCCTGCTGTGGAAGTGGTTCTACGACCCCGGCGCCGGCCTCGCCAACGAGACGCTGCGCGCCCTGCACCTGCCCACCTCGAACTGGTCCAACGGCACCGACACCGCGCTCATCTCCCTGGTGATCGTGGCCACCTGGGCCAACCTCGGCGGCACCGTCCTGATCTACCTCGCCGCCCTCCAGTCCATCCCCGGCGAGCTGTACGAGGCAGCCGAACTCGACGGGGCGAACCTGCTCCAGCGCATCCGGCACGTCACGGTCCCGCAGACCCGGTTCGTGATCCTGATGCTGATGCTCCTCCAGATCATCGCCACCATGCAGGTGTTCACCGAGCCCTTCGTGATCACCGGCGGCGGCCCGGAGAGCACGACCGTCACCGTGCTCTACCTGATCTACAAGTACGCCTTCCTCTACAACGACTTCGGCGGGGCCTGCGCCCTCAGCGTCATGCTGCTCGCGCTGCTCGGCGCCTTCTCCGCCCTCTACCTCCGCCTCACCCGTACCGAGGGGGACGCGTGAACGCCCGTACCGAGGAGGGCACATGAGTACCCGGACCCTCATCTCCCCGGCCACCCTCGCCCGTCCGCGCGGCAAGGCCCTGTACTGGACGGTGTTCACGGCCGTCGTCGTCGTCTTCGCGCTCGCCTTCCTGTTCCCGGTGTACTGGATGGCGTCCGGCGCGATGAAGTCGCCGGACGAGATCGCCCGTACCCCGCCCGCCCTCGTCCCCGGGCACTGGCGGTTCAGCGGCTACACCGACGCCTGGGACCTGATGCAACTTCCGCGGCACCTGTGGAACACCGTGGTGCAGGCGGCCGGCGCCTGGGCCTTCCAGCTGGTGTTCTGCACGGCCGCCGCCTACGCCCTGTCCAAGCTGAAGCCCGCCTTCGGCAAGGTGGTCCTCGGCGGCATCCTCGCCACCCTGATGGTGCCGGCGCAGGCGCTCGTCGTACCGAAGTACCTGACGGCGGCCGACCTGCCGCTGATCCACACCAGCCTGCTCAACGACCCGCTCGGCATCTGGCTGCCGGCCGTGGCCAACGCCTTCAACCTGTATCTGCTCAAGCGGTTCTTCGACCAGTTGCCCCGCGATGTGCTGGAGGCCGCCGAGATCGACGGCGCGGGAAAGCTGCGCACCCTGTGGTCGGTCGTGCTGCCCATGTCCCGGCCGGTGCTCGGGGTGGTGTCCATCTTCGCGCTGGTCGCCGTCTGGCAGGACTTCCTGTGGCCGCTGATGGTCTTCTCCGACACCGGCAAGCAGCCGATCAGTGTGGCCCTGGTCCAGTTGTCGCAGAACATCCAGCTCACCGTGCTCGTCGCGGCCATGGTGATCGCCAGCATCCCCATGGTGGCGCTCTTCCTCGTGTTCCAGCGGCACATCATCGCCGGGATCGGCGCGGGCAGCACCAAGGGCTGACCGGCCCCCTCGACACACTCGACAGAAAGGGCACGCACCGTGGCACAGCCCACCCATGCCCGCAGGCAGGCCGACTGGTGGCGCTCGGCCGTCATCTACCAGGTGTACGTGCGCAGCTTCGCGGACGGCGACGGCGACGGCACCGGAGACCTCGCCGGAGTCCGCGCCCGACTGCCCTACCTCGCCGAACTCGGCGTGGACGCCCTGTGGTTCAACCCCTGGTACCTGTCCCCGATGAAGGACGGCGGCTACGACGTCGCCGACTACCGCACGATCGACCCCGCGTTCGGCACCCTCGCCGAGGCCGAGAAGCTCATCGCCGAGGCCCGTGAGCTGGGCATCCGCACCATCATCGACATCGTGCCCAACCACGTCTCCGACCAGCACCCCTGGTTCCGGGCCGCGCTCGCCGCCGGGCCCGGCAGCCCCGAGCGCGAACTGTTCCACTTCCGCCCCGGACGCGGTGCGCACGGCGAACTCCCGCCCAACGACTGGCCGTCGCAGTTCGTCGGCTCCACCGAACCGGTGTGGACCCGGCTGCCGGACGGCGACTGGTACCTGCACCTGTTCACCCCCGAGCAGCCCGACCTCAACTGGGCCCACCCGGCCGTCCACCGCGAGCACGAGGACATCCTGCGCTTCTGGTTCGAGCGCGGTGTCGCGGGCGTCCGCATCGACTCCGCCGCCCTGCTCGCGAAAGACCCCGGTCTCCCCGACCTCGCCGGGGCCCCCGACCCGCACCCCTTCGTCGACCGCGACGAACTCCACGACGTCTACCGCTCCTGGCGCGCGGTCGCCGACGAGTACGGCGGTGTGTTCGTCGGCGAGGTCTGGCTTCCCGACGCCGAGCGTTTCGCCCGCTACCTCCGCTCCGACGAACTGCACACCGCCTTCAACTTCGCCTTCCTGTCCTGCCCCTGGGACGCCGGCCGGCTGCGCGCGGCCATCGACTCCACCCTCGCCGAGCACGCGCCCGTGGGCGCGCCCGCCACCTGGGTGCTGTGCAACCACGACATCACCCGTACCGTCACCCGCTACGGCCGTACCGACACCGGGTTCGACTTCGCCGCCAAGGCGTTCGGCACCCCCACCGACCTCGCGCTCGGCACCCGGCGCGCCCGCGCCGCCGCCCTGCTCTCCCTCGCCCTGCCCGGCTCGGTCTACCTCTACCAGGGGGAGGAGCTGGGGCTGCCGGAGGCGGACGTCCCGGTGGACCGGATCGAGGACCCGATGCACCACCGCTCGGGCGGCACCGACCCTGGCCGGGACGGCTGCCGGGTCCCGCTGCCCTGGACCGCCGACGCCCCGTACGCGGGGTTCGGCTCGCGCGGCGAGCCCTGGCTGCCGCAGCCGGCTGGCTGGACGGCGTACGCGGCCGACCGGCAGGCGCGCGACCCGCACTCCATGCTCGCCCTGTACCGCGCGGCCCTCGCCACCCGTCCCGCTTTCGGCGACTCCCCGCTGACCTGGCTCCCCGCCCCCGAGGGTGTCCTCGCCTTCGCCCGCGCGGACGGCGCCGTGTGCGTGCTGAACCTCGCCGCCGCACCCGCCGAACTGCCCGCGCACTCCGCACTCCTGCTCAGCAGCGGCCCCCTGGACGAGACGGGCCGGCTGCCGCAGGACACGGCGGTCTGGCTGCGTGCCT
This sequence comes from Streptomyces sp. NPDC058459, assembly GCF_042721685.1. Taxonomy (NCBI): domain Bacteria; kingdom Bacillati; phylum Actinomycetota; class Actinomycetes; order Kitasatosporales; family Streptomycetaceae; genus Streptomyces; species Streptomyces sp. NPDC058459. The sequence goes on from NZ_JBHXLV010000144.1 coordinate 15,660, forward strand.
GAGCCGCCCCACCCCGCACCGGCTCCCAGGACGTCTACACCCCCGGCAGGGCGGCCGACGGGGACGCGAACAGCTACTGGGAGTCGGCCAACAACGCCTTCCCGCAGTCCTGGACGGCCGACCTCGGGTCCGCCTACCCGGTCCGCCGGCTCGTCCTGAAGCTGCCCCCGTCCCCGGCGTTGGGCGCCCGCACCCAGACCATCGCCGTGCAGGGGAGCACCGACGGCTCGTCGTTCACCACCGTGTCCGGCGCCCAGGGCCACCGCTTCGACCCGGCGAGCGGCAACACCGTCACGGTGTCCCTCCCGAGCGGCACCAGTCTGCGCCGTCTGCCGCTGACCGTCACCGGCAACACCGGCTGGCCGGCGGGGCAGTTGAGCGAGGTGGAGGCGTACCAGACCTCCTGACGGAGACAAATTGATCAGGTACAGATCAAGCCACGATAAGGTGCCCCGGTGACCACGCAATCGAACATTCCCGCAGGCTCGTACCCCGACGCGAACGGGACGCCCGGCGGCACCCTTTTCACCGAGCCCGTCCTGGTGGTGAACCAGAAGGCCAAGCTCATCGAGCTGACCAACGAGTACAAGGTGATGGACCAGAACGGCCGGGACCTGGGTTCCGTGGCCTAGGTCGGGCAGGGCGTGCTCCGGAAGATCCTGCGCCTCGTCTCCAGCCTGGACCAGTACCTCACCCACCGGCTGGAGGTCCGGGACGCCCAGGGGCAGCCGCGACTGCTGCTGACCCGGCCGGCGAAGATCTTCAAGTCGCGGGTGCTGGTGGCCCGTCCGGACGGTTCGCAGGTCGGTGAGATCGTCCAGCAGAACATGATCGGGAAGATCGACTTCGCCATGAACGTGGACGGCCACCAGGTCGGCGCGATCAAGGCGGAGAACTGGCGGGCCTGGAACTTCGCCATCGTGGACCACGAGGGCACCGAGATCGCCCGTATCACCAAGACCTGGGAAGGTCTGGCCAAGACGCTGTTCACCTCGGCGGACAACTACGTCCTGCAGATCCACCGCCCGCTGTCCGAGCCGCTGCTGAGCCTCGTCGTGGCGACGGCGCTCACCGTGGACACCGCGCTGAAGCAGGACGCGCGCGGCCTGGGCTGACGAGCGCCCGAGCGGACAAGTCGGAGGG